>JAFADB010000204.1 GCA_023425225.1 Pseudomonadota bacterium | reverse complement strand
GCGGCACCGTCCTTTCCGGAACTGGCCGCACTCGACGAGTTCCGCCAGACCTGGTCGGCCCTGCGGACCGAGAGCCAGTTGCGGCAATCGCTGCAGCAGGCGCCGGTGGATGCCGGCCCGCTCAATTCGGCCACCCTGGTGCACCGCTCGATCGCGCTGATGCGCGAGCTGTCGCCGGAATACCTGCAGCACTTCCTGGCCTATGCCGACGTGCTGTCGTGGATGGACCAGACACGCGCCACCGCGCCGACAGCGCCGGCCAAACCGCGGACCAGGCGCGCCGCTCCCCGGTCGCGCAAACCGCGCCAGTGACGCCATCGCCGCGGGATCGACGCGGCACCTGGCCAAGGCATTCCGGTCGCGCGTGCACTGCGGCCCGCACGTGTTTTCCCCGACCTTTCGCGGTCGCTTGCGGGTTTCGGCCGGTTCGCGCGGCGGGCGCCTGCAGCCGAGCAGACAAACCGCCAGCATCGTCCGCGGCCGATACCGACCGCGTTTCGGCGACCGATCCTTCGAAAGGTGCGCAAGGCGACCGGATTCGCCGGTGGACGATGTCCTTGCCTGCCCGACCGGAAACCTTGGACAAAACGCATTCAGCACCTGCTGGAAACGGCCGCGCGAGGCAGCGCGCCCAAACCGCCGGAGTCCCTGTCCGGCGGGCCTTCCGCCCCATTCATGAATGCCCCCCGACCGGTTGCCATCCGGCCCCGGACACGCCTTTCCGGAGCGTGTCCGGCCCCGGCCGTGAACCCCGGTTTCCTCGACGTATCCGGCCAAGTCATGTAGGGTATTTTGCGATGCAGCATCGTAGGCGCGGGTGGTCGCCCCTGCATCGTCTCCTTCCCAATCACGTCGTCGGCGCCTGCGCCGCACCGGTCATGCGGCCCTTCGCCGCCCCGCCACCCTTCGACCGACGTGGCACTCCTCCCGCTTTCCCCTACGAGAGTCATGCCGACAACCGATCAAGCCATCTCCGCACCCTCCCCTTCCCAGCCGACGAAATCGGGCTCCACTTCCGAGAGCCGGTTCGTCCGCCTGATCACCGTCATCGCAACGCTGGGCGCATTGGCTTTCGGCTACGACACCGGCGTGATCTCCGGCGCGCTGCCCTTCATGACCCTGCCCCGCGAGCAGGGCGGACTCTCGCTCACGCCGCTGACCGAGGGCCTGGTCGCCTCCTCGCTGGTGTTCGGCGCGGCCTTCGGTTCCTTCTTCAGCGGCCACTTCAGCGAATCACGCGGACGCCGCGACTCGCTGAAGCTGGTGGCCATCATCTTCTTCCTCGGCGCGCTCGGCACCGCGCTGGCGCCCAACGTGGAAATCATGGTGCTGATGCGCTTCGTGCTCGGCCTGGCCGTGGGCGGCGCGTCGGCGATCGTGCCGGTGTTCATCGCCGAGATGGCACCGCCCGGGCGCCGCGCGCGCCTGGTCAGCCAGAGCGAGCTGATGATCGTGAGCGGGCAGTGCATCGCCTACATCTCCAACGCCGTGCTCGCCCACATGTCCGACGAGGCCGAGGTGTGGCGGGTGATGCTCGCCCTCGCCGCGGTGCCGGCGGCGCTGCTGTGGCTGGGACTGCTGTTCATCCCCGGCTCGCCACGCTGGCTGGCCGCGCGCGGCCGCATCGACGAGGCCCGCGCGGTGCTGCGGCGCATCCGCAGCAGCGACGCGCAGGTGGAAAAGGAACTGGACGAGATCACCGGCGAGCGCGAGCAGGAAGTGCACCAGGCGCGCTGGCGCGACATCGCCTCCGAGCGCTGGATCCGCATCGTGCTGGCGATCGGCATCGGCCTGGGCTTCGTGATCCAGTTCACCGGCATCAACGCCTTCATGTACTTCACGCCGATCATCCTCCAGTCCACCGGGCTGGGCACCAATGCCGCGATCACCGCCACCATCGGCAACGGCGTGGTGGCGGTGATCGCCACCCTGGTCGGCATCTGGCTGATCGGCCGCCACGGCCGCCGCCCGATGCTGCTGACCGGCCTGGGTGCGGTCATCGTGGCGCAGCTGGCGCTGGGCGCGGTGCTGCTGTACGTGCCGGTCTCGCCGCTGCAGAGCTATGCGGCGCTGGCCTGCATCCTGTTCTTCCTGTTCTTCATGCAGATGCTGATCGCGCCGGTGTACTGGCTGCTGATGTCCGAGCTGTTCCCGCTGCACGTGCGCGGGCTGGTCACCGGCCTGGCGGTGTCGATCCAGTGGGTGTTCAACTCGATCGTCTCGTTCCTGTTCCCGATGATGCTGACCGAACTGGGCTACATCACCTTCTTCATCCTGGCCGGCATCAACGTCGCCTCGCTGGTCTTCGTGTTGCTGTGCGTGCCGGAAACGCGCGGCAAGTCGCTGGAGAAGATCGAGGCCTTCCTCAAGGACCGGCACAGCCTGGACGAGGCCTGAGCCGCCAGCGCGGAAGCCAGGCGAGCTTCCTTCTCCCGTGAACGGGAGAAGGAAAACCCCGCGGTGATTCCGCATGAGCGAGCGCTGTTCCCTTCTCCCGCTGGCGGGGAAAGGAAAGCATGAAAAAAGAGGCCCGCCATGGCGGGCCTCTTTCGGTTCGCGGTCCCGGGATTGCCGGCTCAGCCCTTGTGGAACACCAGCTGGCCGCCTTCGGCATCGACCTTGACGGTGTCGCCGTTGCTGAACTCGCCGGCCAGGATGCGCTGGGCCAGCGGGTTCTCCAGCTGGTTCTGGATCGCGCGACGCAGCGGGCGCGCGCCGTACACCGGGTCGAAGCCGACATTGCCCAGCAGCTCGAAGGCCTTGTCGGACACCTCGATCTTCAACCCGCGCTCGGCCAGGCGCTTCTCCAGCCCGTGCATCTGGATCTTGGCGATCTCCTTGATCTGCACCTTGTCCAGCGGGTGGAACACGACGATGTCGTCCAGGCGGTTGATGAACTCCGGGCGGAAGTGCGCCTGCACCACGCCCATCACCGCGGCCTTCATCTGGGTGTAGGCCTCCGGACTGTCATCGCCCCCCATCTCCTGGATCTGGTGCGAGCCGAGGTTGGAGGTCATCACGATGACGGTGTTGCGGAAGTCCACCGTGCGGCCCTGGCCATCGGTCAGGCGGCCGTCGTCGAGCACCTGCAACAGGATGTTGAACACGTCCGGATGCGCCTTCTCGACCTCGTCGAGCAGGATCAGCGAATACGGCCGGCGGCGCACCGCCTCGGTGATGTAGCCGCCTTCCTCGTAGCCGACATAGCCCGGGGGCGCACCGATCAGGCGGGCCACCGAGTGCTTCTCCATGAACTCGCTCATGTCGATGCGGATCATCGCGTCCGCGCTGTCGAACAGGAACTCGGCCAGCGCCTTGCACAGCTCGGTCTTGCCCACGCCGGTCGGGCCGAGGAACAGGAACGAGCCGGACGGGCGGTTCGGGTCGGACAGCCCGGCGCGCGAGCGCCGCACCGCGTCGGAGACCACGCGGATCGCCTCTTCCTGGCCGACCACGCGCTCGTGCAGCACGTCCTCCATGCGCAGCAGCTTGTCGCGCTCGCCCTCGAGCATGCGGTTGACCGGGATGCCGGTCCAGCGGCTGACCACCTCGGCGATCTCCTCGGCGGTGACGCGGTCCTGCACCAGCTTGAACTCGCGGTGCTCGACTGCATTGGCCGCCGCCAGCTGCTTCTCCAGCGTCGGCAGCACGCCGTACTGGATCTCGCTCATCTTGTTGTAGTCCTGCCGGCGCTGGGCGGCATCGAGCTCGATCTTGGCCTGCTCGATCTGCTCCTTGATCTTGGTGGCGCCCTGCAGCTGCGCCTTCTCCGACTTCCACACCTCGTTGAGGTCGGAGAACTCGCGCTCGAGCTTGTCGATCTCGCTCTCCAGGTCGGCCAGGCGCTGCTTGCTCGCCTCGTCCTTCTCCTTCTTCAGCATCTCGCGCTGGATCTTCAGCTGGATCAACCGGCGCTCCATGCGGTCCAGTTCCTCCGGCTTGGAGTCGATCTCCATGCGGATGCGGCTGGCGGCCTCGTCCATCAGGTCGATGGCCTTGTCCGGCAGCTGGCGGTCGGCGATGTAGCGGTGGCTCAGCGTGGCGGCGGCGACAATGGCGGGGTCGGTGATCTCGACGCCGTGGTGCACGGCGTACTTCTCCTTCAAGCCGCGCAGGATGGCGATGGTGTCCTCGACACTCGGTTCGCCGACGAATACCTTCTGGAAGCGGCGCTCCAGCGCAGCGTCCTTCTCCACGTACTTCCGGTATTCGTCGAGCGTGGTCGCGCCGATGCAGTGCAGCTCGCCGCGCGCCAGCGCCGGCTTGAGCATGTTGCCGGCATCCATCGCGCCGTCGGCCTTGCCGGCGCCGACCATGGTGTGCAGTTCGTCGATGAAGAGGATGATCTGGCCTTCGTTCTTGGCCAGGTCGTTCAGCACGGCCTTCAGACGCTCCTCGAATTCGCCGCGGAACTTGGCGCCGGCGATCAGCGCGCCCATGTCCAGCGACAGCACGCGCTTGCCGCGCAG
>JAFADB010000368.1 GCA_023425225.1 Pseudomonadota bacterium | reverse complement strand
GCATGCGCAGCACGCCGGAGGATTTCCAGGTCGACGAGCTGCCCGCCTTCGAGCCGACCGGCGAGGGCGAACACCTGCTGCTGACGCTGCGCAAGCGCGGCATGAACACCGGCTTCGTCGCCAAGCGCCTGGCGCAATGGGCCGGACTGCCGGAGATGGCGGTCAGCTATGCCGGCATGAAGGACCGCCACGCCGTCACCACCCAGCGGTTCAGCGTGCACCTGCCCAAGCGCGTGGCGCCGGACCTGGCGTCGCTGGAGGGCGAGGACCTGCAGGTGGTCGAATCGACCTGGCACAACCGCAAGCTGCAGCGCGGAGCGCTTGCCGGCAACCGCTTCACGCTGGTGCTGCGCGAGGTGGAGGGCGAGCGCGCCGCGATCGAACAGCGGCTGGAGCAGGTCGCCGCGCGCGGCATCCCCAACTGGTTCGGCGAACAGCGTTTCGGCCGCGATGGCGGCAACGTCGATGCCGCGCTGGCCATGTTCGCCGGCCAGCGCGTGCGCCGCGACCAGCGTTCGCTGCTGCTGTCGGCCGCCCGCTCGGCGCTGTTCAACCAGGTGCTGGCCAGGCGTGTGCAGCAGGGCAACTGGGACGGCCCGCTGGCGGGCGAGGTCTGGATGCTCGACGGCAGCCGCAGCGTGTTCGGCCCGGAGCCCTGGAGCGACGCGCTGGCGCAACGCCTGGCGCGCTTCGACATCCATCCCAGCGGACCGCTGTGGGGTGCCGGCGAACTGCGCAGCCAGGACGAGGCCGCGGAACTGGAACTGGCGGCGATGGCCGACGAGGCCTCGCTGGCGTTGCGGGCGGGGCTGGAGCAGGCCGGGCTGAAGCAGGAGCGGCGCGCACTGCGCCTGCGTCCGCAGGCGTTGGCCTTCGACTGGCCGCAGCCGCAGGTATTGCGACTTTCGTTCGCGCTGCCGCCCGGCTGCTACGCCACGGCAGTGCTCTACGAACTGGGCGATGTGGAAAGCGCTCCGGCGTCGCAGCGGTCGAGTCCATAGACTGGCGCCCGAGGTCCCGAGCGGGCGAATCGTTCCGCCCCCGCGGCGCAGTGCCGCAGGGGGATCGGGCACGCGGGTAGCAAAGGCATAATGCGGCAGAGGGCGAGGGAGGCATCCGCCGATCCCGCCTCCGGCAGCAATACCCCAGGCAACGGTGGCGGTGTGGACCGCCGTCCCATACCCAGGAGCTCGCGATGAGCAAGACGGTGCATCTGGTCATCGACGGTCACGAGGTGAAGGCCGACGCCCATGCCTCCATCATCCAGGCCTATGCCCACGCGGGCAGCGCGCTGACGGCCAACGTCGGCTGCATGGGGCAGGGCGTGTGCGGCTCGTGCCGCTGCCTGGTGCGGCGGGACGGCGAGCGCGACGTGCAGCCCGCGCTGGCCTGCGAGACGCGGGTCGAGCCCGGCATGCAGGTCAGCTTCATCGACTATTTCATGCCCAGCCAGGTGCATTACTACGACCTGCAGGCGCTGGGCGACGGCTGGCAGCGCCTAGACGAGGTGTCGGAGCTGTTCCCGGAAGCCGCGCACTGCCGCCATTGCGGCGGCTGCGACCGCGCCTGTCCCAAGCAGTTGCAGGTGCAGGAGGGCGTCGCGCATGCCGTGGCGGGCGATTTCGACGCGGTCGATGCGGTGTTCGACCAATGCGTGATGTGCAACCTGTGCACGCTGGCCTGCCCGGAGAACATCCGTCCCAACCACCTTGGCCTGTTCGTGCGCCGCGCGCGTGCGACCACCTCGTTGCGCCCCTCGGACCTGCTGCGCCGGCTCAAGCAGATCGAGTCGGGGCAGATGCGGGTGAAGATCGATCCGGCTGACGCCGCGGGAGAAAGCCCATGACCGACGCCATCGACTACCAACTGGCACTGCAGCGGCTGCGGGCCGGCGTGCCGCCGCTGCAGCAGGACCCGATGCCGAAGCAGGAGCTGCTGCAGCGCTACCACCCGGACCACGGCGAGCAGGCGCGGGTGCCGCTGCGCATCGGCGTCAATGCCGGCGACCCGTGCCATCCGCAGCTGGCGCAGTTGCTGCAGCGGCGGCCGCTGATCGACGACGTGGACCTGGCCGGCGCCATGCCGCTGGTCACCGACGTGCTGGTGATCGGTGGCGGCGGCGCGGGTTGCGCCGCGGCGCTGGCGGCGGCCGGTGCCGGCGCGCGGGTCCTGCTGGCCAACAAGCTGCGCATCGGCGACAGCAACACGGTGATGGCCGAGGGCGGCATCCAGGCCGCGGTCGGCGACGACGACAGCCTGCAGCAGCACTACGAGGACACGCTGCGCGGCGGCCATGCGGTGGCCGAGCGCGAACTGGTGGCGCAGATGGTCACCGACGGGCCGGGCACCATCCGCTGGCTGATCTCGCAGGGGATGAACTTCGACCTGGAATCGGAGGTCTCGTCCAACGCCCGGCTGCTGCGCAAGCGCGCCGGCGGCACCACCGTCGCGCGCGTGCTGTGCCATCGCGACTTCACCGGGCTGGCGATGATGCGGGTACTGCGCGAGGCGGTGGAACTGCAGCGCGCGGTCACCGTGATGAACCGCGCCCCGGCAGTGGAGCTGCTGTCCAATCCCCAGGGCGAATGCGTCGGCGCGGTCCTCTACGACCTGGAGCGCCGCCGCCTGGTGACGGTGCGCGCACGCGCGGTGGTGATGGCCACCGGCGGCAGCGGGCGCCTGCACCTGCAGGGTTTCGCCACCTCCAACCACTACGGCGCGACCGCCGACGGACTGGTGCTGGCCTACCGGATCGGCGCGCGCCTGCGCGATCTGGACTCCTTCCAGTACCACCCCACCGGCATCGCCGCGCCGCTGCACCTGGCCGGCAGCCTGGTGTCCGAGGCGGTGCGCTCGGCCGGGACGTACCTGGTCAACGGCCTGGGCCAGCGCTTCATCGACGAGCTGCAGCCGCGCGACGTGGTGGCCGCGGCGATCCTGCGCGAGTGCGCGCAGGGGCGCGGCATCGTCCACGACGGCGGGGTGGGCGTGTTCCTGGACACGCCGGGCCTGCTCGCGCGCGAGCCCGACACCCTGCGCCGGCTGGTGTCGCTGGCGCACATCGCGCACAAGTGCGGCATCGATCCGGCGCACGAGCCGCTGCTGGTGCATCCGACGCTGCACTACCAGAACGGCGGCGCGGTGATCGACGGCGACGGCGCCAGCACGGTGGCGGGCCTGTACTGCGCCGGCGAGGTCACCGGCGGCATCCACGGCCGCAACCGGCTGATGGGCAATGCGCTGCTGGACATCATCTGCTTCGGCCGGCGCGCCGGCACCGCCGCCGCGCAAAGGCCCGGCCCCATGTGGCAGGGCCGCGGCGGCATCGAGCACGTGCACGACTGGCAGCGCGACTTGACCCGCGCCGGGATCGACGGCGCGGCGCGGGCCCCGGCGCTGTACCCGGACTACGGCCGCTTCGATCTCCACGAGCATCGCGCCGCCACGGAGAACAGCCATGCATGAAGCCAACCAGGTATTGCTGCATCCTTCGCTGCAGGTCGGTGCCGATCTTCAGGCCTGGTTCGCCGCCGGCGGCGGCCAGGGGCTGGAGGCCGCGCTCGCCGACACCGCCGCGGTCATCCCGCTGCTGCAGGCTGCGGACCTGCGCGGCATGGGCGGCGCGGGCTTTCCCACCTGGCGCAAATGGGAAGCCACCGCCGCGGCCGCCGCGCCGGGCGGCGAGCGCTACGTGGTGTGCAACGGCAACGAGGACGAACCGGGCACGTTCAAGGACCGCCACCTGCTGCGCTGGACCCCGCACCAGGTGATCGAGGGCGCCCTGATCGCCGCCCTGGCGATCGACGCCAACCATGTCGTGCTGTACGTGAACCCGCACCAGGCCGAGGGCATCGCCGAAGTCGGCAAGGCGATCGCGCAATGGCGTGGCAGCGAACTGTTCGCGCGGCTCGAGCAGCGGCTGGGGCGTCCGTTGCAGCTGGAGGTGGTGGCCACGTCCGGCCGCTACATCGGCGGCGAGGAGACCGCGGTGATCTCCTGGCTCGAGGGCAACTTCCCGTTCCCGCGGCGCAAGCCACCGTTCCCCGCAGAATCCGGCGTGGCCGGCGCGCCGACCCTGATCAACAACACCGAGACGCTGGCCAACGTGCCGCATATCCTGCGCCACGGCGCCGACTGGTACCGCGCGCTCGGTCTGGGGCAGGCGGCGGGCACCAAGCTGTACTCGCTGTCGGGCGACGTGCTGCAGCCGGGGCTGTACGAGCTGCCGATGGGCACCTCGCTGCAGTCGCTGATCTTCGATCACGGCGGCGGCATGCTGGAGGGCAAGGCGTTCAAGGCGGTGTTCACCGGCGGTCCGTCGAACACCCTGCTGACCGCCGCGGACCTGGACGTGCCGCTGGACTTCGACTCGGTGCGCCAGCGCCATTCGCGGCTGGGCACCGGCGCGATGATCGTGGTCTCCGAAGGCACCAGCATCGTGCGCCGGGTGGTCGAGTACATCGAGTTCTTCGCTGCCGGCTCGTGCGGGCAGTGCCCGCCGTGCAAGTGCGGCACCCTGCAGATGGCGCGCCTGCTCGATCGGCTGGATACCGGCAACGGCACCGTGGACGACCTGCAGGCGCTGCGCAACCTGTGCAGCATCCTGCCCGGCAGCGGCCGCTGCGGCCTGATAGACGGCGCGGTGACGGTGGTGGAGAGCTCGCTGCGCACCTTCCCGCAGGAGTACGGGCTGGCTCGGACCTAATCGCGCGCCAGCAATACCAGCATGGCGCCGGTACCGCCCTGCGCCGGCGGCGCGGAATGGAAGGCCAGCACGTCGGCGCGCTGGCGCAGCAGCCGGTCCACCAGGTTCTTCAGCACCGGCGCGCCGCCATCCATCCCTGAATCGGCATGGCGTCGCCCCTTACCGTGGATGATGCGCACGCAGCCGCGGTCGTGCGCGTGCGCCTCGGCCAGGAACTGGCGCAGCATCGCCTCGGCCTGCGCCGCGGTGGCGCCATGCAGGTCCAGCTCGTCCTGCACCGCGAACTGGCCGCGGCGCAGCCGCTGCAGCAGCCGTCCGGGCACATGGTCGCGGCGATGGCTGGCGACGTCGCCGCCGTCCAGCGGCGCATCGGTGCGCATCAGGCGCGCGAACTCGCCTTGCGCCTCGGCCTCGTCGCGCTCGGCCATGCGCGCACGCGGGCGCGGCTTGGGACGGGTGTCTTCCACGCGCTGCTGCGCACGCATCGGCTTGACCGGCCCGATGGCCGCGCGAAACAGTTCGGTGTCGTCTTCGTCGGTGTCGTGGGCCATGCCGACAGCCTAACGCGCCTCCGGCGCGGGGCAAAACATCGCCGCGAACGGGCAGGGGCGAGGGTGCATCCGGTATCATGGACGGGTTTTTCGAGGAGCATCATGCGCGTACTGGTCAGCAACGACGATGGCGTCGACGCCCCCGGCATCCGGATTCTTGCCGAGGGCCTGCGCAACGCCGGACACGAGGTCACCGTGGTGGCGCCGGACCGCGACCGTTCCGGCGCCAGCAACTCGCTGACGCTGGACGTGCCGGTGCGCCTGAAGCGGATCGACCACTACACCTGCTCGGTCGCCGGCACCCCGACGGACTGCGTGCACCTGGCGCTGACCGGCATGCTGGAGTACGAGCCGGACATCGTCGTCTCCGGCATCAACAACGCCGCCAACATGGGCGACGACGTGATCTACTCGGGCACCGTGTCGGCCGCCATGGAGGGGCGCTTTCTGGGCTTCCCGGCGGTGGCGGTGTCGCTGGTCACGCGCAAGCAGGAAGCGCACCACTACGAGACCGCCGCGCGCGCCGCGGTGGAGATCGTGGCGCGGCTGAAGGCCGATCCGCTGCCGGCCGACACCATCCTCAACGTCAACGTGCCGGACCTGCCGTGGCAGGAAGTGCGTGGTTTCGAGGTGACCCGTCTCGGCAACCGCCACCGTTCCGAGCCGTGCCTGCCGCAGTGCGATCCGCGCGGGCACACGGTGTACTGGATCGGTCCGTCCGGCGCCGAGCAGGATGCCGGTCCCGGCACCGATTTCCATGCCCTGCGCACCGGCCACATCTCCATCACCCCGATCCAGGTCGATCTGACGCGCTACCAGGCGCTGGAGAAGGTCGCCAGCTGGGTCGATGGCCTGACCGCCGCCCTGGACGCGCCGGCATGACGCCGCGGATACGCCTGCAGCCGGAGGCGATCGGCATCGGCATGACCTCGCAGCGCGTGCGCGACCGGCTGGTCGACCGCCTGCGCGAAGGCTCGCACAACGGCGACGGCATTGCCGACGAGACGGTGCTCAATGCCATCCGTACCGTGCCCCGCCACCTGTTCATCGACGAGGCGCTGGCCTCGCGCGCCTACGAGGACACCGCGCTGCCGATCGGCCACGGGCAGACCATCTCGCAGCCGTGGGTGGTGGCGCGCATGACCGAGGCGGTGATGCAGGGCGCGCCGAAGAAGGTGCTGGAAGTGGGCACCGGCTCCGGCTACCAGGCCGCGATCCTCGGTGCGCTGGGGCTGGAGGTCTACACCGTGGAGCGCATCGGCGACCTGCTGCGGCAGGCGCGCAAGCGCTTCCGCCAACTGGGCATGAACATCCGCAGCAAGCACGACGACGGCCGTATCGGCTGGCCCGAGCATGGTCCCTACGACGCGATCGTGGTGACCGCCGCCGCGCCGGCGCTGGTGGATGCGCTGATCGGGCAACTGGCGGTCGGCGGGCGCCTGGTGGCGCCGGTCGGCGGCGCGGGCGTGCAGTCGCTGGTGCTGATTACCCGCAACGCGGACGGCGGCACCGAGCAGCAGGTTCTGGCGCCGGTCACCTTCGTGCCGTTGCTGTCGGGCATGCTGGATTGAGCAATGACATCGCCATTCAACGAGGACACCTAGGCTGATGGATCCGAGCAACAAGGCCGGCAAGGCCGCCGACCCCGAGGGCGCCTCGCTGGGCGAGCAGCTGTCGTCGATCATCGACAACCTGTCCGGCGATAGGCTGACCCTGGGCGAACTGCTGGACGTGTTCGGTGACGAGGGCCTGCTGCTGCTGACGATGCTGCTGACCGTGGTGTTCCTGATCCCGGTGTCGATCCCGGGCGTGAGCACGGTATTCGGCGCGGCGATCCTGCTGGTGGGCATCAGCCGGGTCACCGGGCGCCCGCTGTGGTTGCCTGCCCGTCTGAAGAACCGCGCGTTGCCGGCGGCGAAGCTGCGCCCGGCGCTGGCGCGCGGGCTGGTGTGGGTACGGCGGCTGGAGAAGGTCAGCCACCCGCATCGATTGAGCGCGCTGGCCCGCGGCCGGGGAGTGGAACTGTTCAACAACCTGGCGTTCATCCTGGCCGCGCTGCTGCTGATGGCGCCGTTCGGCTTCATTCCCTTCAGCAACACGATCCCCGGCATCGCGCTGCTGTTCTACGCGATCGGCATGATCCAGCGCGACGGCGGGGCGATTATGCTGGGCCACCTGGCCAACATCGCCACCATC
>JAFADB010000367.1 GCA_023425225.1 Pseudomonadota bacterium | reverse complement strand
CGCTTCGGCATCCAGCTGCGGCGCCTGCTGCCAGCCGGCCAGCGTCGAGGGCAGCGGCGCACCGGCACTGGCTGCCACACCAAGCACCTGTTCCAGTGCATCGAGCACTTCGGCGCCGAGGTTGTTGCGGGCGCGATGCCACACGCGCAGGCAGGTATAGCCGTCGCTCCCGGCCTGCGGATGCTGGGTCAGCACGAAACGACCGCCGGCCGCCAGTCGCCGCCAGCTGCCTTCGCCCTGGATCGTGCTCGCGCGCAATTGCCGCGCTTCCAGCTGCTGGCGGGCAAGGCGCTCACCGGTAGCTGCATCCGGCCAGGCGTACGGGCCGGCGGTATCCACGTCCTCGGCAGTGAATTCACCGGGAGCCTGCACCTGCGCTTCGACCGGACGCCGGTCCAGGCTGCGATAGTCCCAACTCGCGCGCGATACCTTGGCGGTGCGCCAGCGCCGCGCCATCGACCATTGCTGCACGCTGTCGGCCGTCTCGCTGGCGTCAGCGCGGTGGAAGCGTACGCTCCCGAGATCGGCAAAGGCCTGGCCGTGGTCGGCCAGCACCAGCGTGTGCTCGCCCAGTGCTTCGCCACCGGCATCGCCGCGGTGCTCGAACCAGTAGCAGATGCCTTCCTCCGCCAGCAGCCGCTGCACGAACGCCAGGTCGCTCTCCTGGTACTGGGTGCACAGGCTGCGTTTGCGATAGATGCTGCGGTCGGCCAGTTCCCAGCGCCAGCGCGGCACCAGCGCGCCCTGGCCGGCGTAGTCGGAGAACACGCTCTCCACGATCTCCACCACGCTCATGTCCTGGAACACGTAGCTGTCCACGCGCTGGCCCAGCAGCGCCAGCCACGGTTCGATCACCAGCCGGTAGCGCGCCAACCCGCCATTGCTGCCCACCCGCTCGAACGCGGTGACGTGGCCGTGGAACGGCCGCAGCGCGGTGGCCGACTCGGCGGTGAGCAGCTCCAGCAGCACCGGCTGGCCCAGCAATGCGTCCAGGTCCAGCCCGGCATCGACCGACAGCGCCGTCAGCTCCAGTCGGAAGCCTTCGCCATCGATGGATTCCTGGCCCGAGAGCGTCTCGGCTGCCAGCGCACTGGCGCCCAACGGCGTATGCAGGCGCAACAGGCGACCCTGCTGTCCGGGCATGGCCTGCAGGCACGCCAACACGATGTCGACCGGATTCATGTGTACTCCTTGGCTTCCAAGCCGTGGCGCCCCCCTGTTGGCGCCCGGTCGAACGCAGCGATCAGGCTGCCAGGGTGATGCGCTCCAGACGCAGGAACGGCGACTCCGTGCAATGCAAGCGGTACTCGCGCCCGGCCACGGCCAACGTCACCTCGCGCACGTTGCTGACCAGTTGATTGGCCTTGCCCGGAGCCGAGGCCGATACCTGGATGCGCCACGGCACGCGCGACACCAGCGCGGCCAGGTTGCGGGCATCGCCGCGCGCCTCGGCCGAAGCCGTGTCCAGCAGTTCCACGACATGCTCGGGCCGCAGGCGGCTCCAGCTGCGCAGGTGGTCCAGCTCTGCAGACGCACGCCCCAGCGAAAGGCTGTCGCAATGGGCAACGGCACGGGCGCGATCGAATCCGTAGAAATCCATGGATGTTTCCTCCTTGTCCTTGAACGACGGGGTCATGAAACCTTGTAGCGGAAAGCTCCGTTCTTGCCGGCGGTGACCTTGATCGCATCGATCTTGCCGCCTTCGGCCATCGTTGCCAACACCGTCTCGGCGATTTCCGGCAGCAACGTCCCATTGAGGATGTGATCGACGTTGCGAGCACCGGAATCGACCTCGGTGCAGCGCGCGAGCACCGCCTCGAGCAGAGGCGGATCCCACAGGAAAGCGGCCTTGTGATTGGCATCGACGCGGTCGCGGATGCGCCCGAGCTTGAGCTCGATGATCGAGGCCAGCACATCGTCGGCAATGGGATAGTAGGGCACCACCTTCATGCGTCCGAGGAACGCCGGCTTGAAGCTGCGCATCAGCACCGGCCGCAGCGCCTCGGCCAGCTCGTCGGGCTTGGGAAGCTCCTGCGGGGCCTTGTTCAGGCATGCCTGCATGATCTGCGCCGAGCCGACGTTCGAGGTGAGGATGATCAGGGTGTTGCGGAAGTCGATCTCGCGACCTTCGGCATCGTCCATCACGCCCTTGTCGAACACCTGGAAGAACATCTCCAGCACGTCCGGATGGGCCTTCTCCACCTCGTCCAGCAGCACCACGCTGTAGGGATTGCGTCGCACCGCCTCGGTCAGCACTCCGCCCTCGCCGTAGCCGACGTAACCGGGGGGAGAACCCTTGAGGCCGGAGACGCTGTGCGCCTCCTGGTACTCGCTCATGTTGATGGTGACCAGCTTGCGCTCGCCGCCGTAGAGGATGTCGGCCAGCGCCAGCGCAGTCTCGGTCTTGCCCACGCCGGACGGGCCGACGAACATGAACACGCCGCGTGGCTTGTTCGGATCCTCGAGCTTGGCGGTGGCGGTGCGCACGCGCTGGGCGATGGCCTCCAGCGCATGATCCTGGCCGATCACGCGTTCGGCCAGCAGGCTGCGCAGATTGCGGATGGTGCGGATCTCGTCCTTGACCATGCGCCCGAGCGGGATGCCGGTCCAGGCCGAGACGA
>JAFADB010000187.1 GCA_023425225.1 Pseudomonadota bacterium | reverse complement strand
CCTCGGGGTTCGCGTCGACCGGAGCAGCATCCAGGTCGTTGTCGACCGCCTCGAAGCTCTCCGCCGCTGCAGGTGCCTCGGCGGCAGCCGCTGCCGCGTCGTCCGGCTGCGGCGCCTCCAGCTCGGTCGCCTCGGCAGTGGATGCCACCAGCGTTTCATCCGCATCGGCTCCGTCGTCGACATCGACGAGGAATTCGTAGCCATCGGGGATATCCGCGTCCGCGATGGAAGAAGCCTCGTCGACGACGAAGGCCTCCACGTCCTCGGCATCGGCCGTCTCCACGGTCCCCTGCCCGTCGTCCGCGGCTGTGGTGTCCGCCGCAGCGACGGATCCGGCGATCTGCGCGTCGCTGTCGCCGGTTTCCTGTGGCACGGGCGCGGCCTCTTCCGCCGCCTGCACAGGTGCCTCGGCCGGGATGTCCACGTCGACCTCGTCCAGATACCCGGAAAGGTCATGGGTACTGCTCAGCTCGACAGTCGGCGGCGCGTCGTCGGTGGCCTCGTCCAGCCCGGCGTCCACGACCTGCGGCGGCCATGCGGCTTCGGGCAGTGTCGCGACCAGCGCGGCCAGGCGGGCCGCGAGCGCGGCGAACGACGGTACCAGCGGCGACGGCGCCTGCAGCGCGGCGATGGTGCTGGCGATGGCGTCGCGCGTGTCGGCGATGGCGCGCACGCCCTCGGCGCTCGGCACGACCTGGGCCGCCAGCGAACGCTTGACATAGGTTTCCGCCGGCGAAGTGACCGCCGGAATTTCCGGCACGTCTGTCATCGCGAACGCGCCGTTCATGGTGTGGATGGCGCGCAGCAGCGCCTCGGTCACCGCCTGCGGCTGCGGCGTGGCACCGGCCAGCCAGGCACGCACCGTCTCCAGATGGGTGGCGACCTCGGCCTCGAGGATCTCGCGCAGCACGCTGTCCACCGAAGCCGGCGTGCCGCTGGGCTGCACCGGCTCGGGCGCCACCACGGTCGCGGTGTACCACGCCTCTTCGCCGGCGGCGACGCGCTCGGCCACCGCTTCGATGGCGGGCAGGTCGGACTGCACGCCACGCGTGCCGCGCAGCGCCGCGTCGAACTCCGGCAGCACCTGGCGCGCCTGTTCGACGATGGCCAGCACCGCCCCGCTCGGCGGACGGCTGCCGTCGAGCACGCGGTTGAGCAGGCTCTCGATCTTCCAGCTGAACTCGCCCAGCACGCGCGCGCCGACGAGGCGGCCGCTGCCCTTGAGCGTATGGAAGATGCGCCGCACCGGCCGCAGCTTCTCCATGTCCGCCGGCGCCGCGCGCCACAGCGGCAACAACTGTTCCAGGTTGTCGATTTCCTCGGCGAACTCCTCCAGGAAGACCTCGCGGATCTCCTGGTCGATGTCGCCGCTGCTGTCCTCGAACCCGCCGAGCAGCGCCCCGGCGGAGGCTTCCTCCAGATCGGGCGTCGATGACGTGGCCGCAACGGACTCGACAACGGGTTCGATCGGGGCCGGCGTTTCCACCGTTGCAGCCGACGGCACCGCTGCCGGTTGCGGATCGAAGTCCGCCGCCGCCGCATCGAGCTCGGCAAGGAACGCGGCCGATGCGTCGTCCAGTTCAATGTCGCTGGGCACCGCCTCGTACACCTGGACCTCGGCCGGAGCGGAGGGCTGGGTGGTTTCCGGCGTGTCGTCCTCGACCTGCGTCGGCAGGAACACCTCGTCGACGGCTTCCGGAGTCGACGCCGCACGGTCGGGCTCGGCGTCGATACTGCTGTCCTGGGCCGGCGATTGCAGCGATGTGAAATCCGCGCTGTCGACATCGGACGCATCCTCCACGTCCAGCGGAGCAGGTGCCGCCGGGGAAGGGGCCAGCGCCGAATAGGTCAACGAGATGTCGAAGGTGTAGGCGGGCGGCGCGTTGCCGCTGGCGGCCGTGTTCGCCGGCGCCTCGGCGGCCACCGGATCGAAGGCACTGGAGGGTTCCGTTGGCGACACGCCGGAATCGAATTCCAGCGTGCCCAGGCCTTCCACCTGGATCGGCGCGATCGTGGGCGTGTCGTAGTCGAACGCCTGTTCGGTCTCGGCGGCCACCGGATCGAAGGAAATCGATGCCAGGCTCACCGGCTCGGTCGTGGTCCCTTCGTCCAGCCACGCGGCGGGCTCGATGGCTTCCAGCGTGATCGCTTCCGGTTCAACCGGCTCCAGTCCGATCGATGCCGCGTCCACCACGTCGGCAGGCGTCGCGGCCAGCGCCGGCTCGATCGCCTCGACCGGGTCGATCCGCTCCGCCTGTCCGGGCTGTTCGGGCTGTTCGGCCTTTCCGGGCGATTCGACCTGCTCGTCCTGCCCTGCGCCGGCATCCAGCGTCCAGCTCGCCGGCGCCGGTGCCACGCTTCCCGCCTCTTCCTCCGCGGCGGCAGTGGCCGGAGACGAGATCTCCGGCACCGGCAGCGGTTCGACGGCGGGGGCCTGCGACGCGTCCGGCAGCGGCCAGTAACGCAGTGCCTCCAGGCTGGAGCGGGTGATGTCGAGGATTTCCTCGCGCCCGGGCCGGCGCTCGCGCAGCGCCTCCAGGTAGTACTCCAGGCTGGCCATCGCATCGGCCAGCGTGTCCAGCTGGCGGCCGCTGGGAACGCGTTGCTTGCCGATCAGCTCGACCGACACGTAGCGGCGCACGCCTTCCATGAAAGCGGCCGGTTCGGGCAGCTGCAGCATCTGCAGCGCGCCGCCCACCTCGCCCAGCAGGTCCGGCACCTCGGCCAGGCGGCCATGGTCCCAGTTGGTCTCGATGAAGGCGACGAAATGCTCGCGCGCGGCGGCGAAGTTGGCGATGGCCTCCTGGGCCAGCACGTCCAGCGTGCGCCGCAGCTCGCCGCTGCCGGCATCGTCGCCGGCGCCCGCCGGCGTCGGGCCCAGGTGCGAGACCTGGTCGTCGAGCGAGGCGTCCACGTAGAGCAGCGCGCCGGCGATATCCAGCAGCAGGCCCTCGTCGGCCTGGCGTCCGCCGGCGACGATCTCCTGCAGCGCATCGCGCTGGCGCACCACCACCTCGCGGGCGCCGCCCAGGCCCATCATGCCCAGGGTGTCGGCGACATTGCCCAGCTCCTGCACCTGCGGCTGCAGGCCGGCGACGTCGCCGCCGGTACGCAGGTGCAGGTCCAGCGCGTCCTTGACCCGCAGCAGCTCTTCCTTGACCGCCGTGCCGACGGTATCGAGCAGTTCGCGGTTGCGACCGCTGAGGCTGCCGCGGGCATGGTCAAGCTCCGCCTCGGTGGCCGCACCGGCATCCGGATCGAAGTCGAACAGCACGCTCTCGTTGAGGCCCGGCACGCCGCGTGCGGCGCGGATCTCGTTGAGCAGCGGCAGCAGCACGATCGGGATGTCGCGATGGCCGTCCTGCAGCCGTTCCAGGTAGTCCGGCAGCAGCACCGTGCCGCGCATCAGCGTGGCGCAGGCCTCGTCGCGCTCGGCCAGCTGGCCGTCCTGCAATGCCAGCGCCAGCAGCTCCAGCTCCTCGGCCACCATCGCCGGCGCCTGCAGTTCCACCATCCGCAGCGTGCCCTGCACCTGGTGCAGAT
>JAFADB010000356.1 GCA_023425225.1 Pseudomonadota bacterium | reverse complement strand
GCCGGCGCCAACTCGATCTTCTACGGCGAGAAGCTGCTGACCACCGGCAACCCGGACACCGAACGCGACCTGGCGCTGTTCGCGCGCCTGGGCCTGCGGCCGATGCAGGTGACGGTGGACGCCGGCGGACATGCCCTCGAGGAGCATGTCCTCGAAGAGCACGCCCCCGGGAAGCACGACCACCCCGGCACCGTCCATGCGGACATCACCGTGCCGGCCTGCGGCCGTGCGGCCTGACCGTCCATCGCGGCCGCACCGGCGGCCATCGGCCGGCCCGCGCGCCGGCCGCGGCGGCGCGCTACGCTAACCGGCCGTTCCACGCCCTGCACGCCCATGGCCAGACCCGACCTGCATGACCGCCTCCAGGACCAGCGCAAGCTGCGCAGCGCCCAGGACCGCATCCGCGTGCGCCGCACCGTCGGCCGCCGCGATGGCGTGCGCCTGGAAGTCGATGGCCGCTGGCTCACGGGCTTCTGTTCCAACGACTACCTCGGCCTGTCGCAACAGTTCGAGGTGGTGGCCGCGCTGCAGGACGCCGCGGCGCGCGAAGGCGCTGGTGCCGGCGCCTCGCACCTGATCTGCGGCCACCACGCGTTGCACGAGGCGCTCGAGCGCGAAGTGGCCGACTGGCTCGGCTATCCGTCCGCGCTGCTGTTCGGCAGCGGCTTCCTCGCCAACCTGGCGGTGCAGCAGGCGCTGCTGGGCGAGGAGGAAGACGTGTGCGTGCAGGACCGGCTCAACCACGCCAGCCTGCTCGACGCCACCCGCCTGGCCGGCGCGCGGCTGCGCCGCTACCCGCACCTGGACGCCGAGGGCGCCATGCGCCAGCTCGCGCATGCACCCAACGGCGCGGCGATGCTGGCCACCGACGGCGTGTTCAGCATGGACGGCGACGTCGCCCCGCTGCGTTCGCTGACGCTGGTGGCGCGCATGCAGCAGGCGCTGATGTACGTGGACGACGCCCACGGCGTCGGCGTGCTCGGCCCGCAGGGCCGCGGCTGCGTCGCCGATGCCGGGCTGGGCGTGGCCGAGGTGCCGTTGCAGCTGGTCACGCTGGGCAAGGCGCTCGGCGGCCACGGCGCGCTGGTGGTCGGCGAGGATGCGCTTGTCCGCCACCTGGCCGAGATCGCGCGCCCGTACATCTACACCACCGCGTTGCCGCCGGCGCAGGCCGCCGCCGCCCTGGCCGCGGTCAAGCTGGCGCGCCGCGACCAGTGGCGCCGCGACCGCCTGGGCGAATCGATCGCTGTCTTCCGCGAAGGCGCGCATCGCCGCGGACTGGCGCTGATGGCCTCGGAGACGCCGATCCAGCCGCTGCTGGGCGGCGACGAGGCGGCGGTGATCGCGATGTCGGCGGCGCTGGAACAGGACGGCTACCTGGTCAGCGCGATCCGCCCGCCCACCGTGCCCGAGGGCAAGGCGCGGCTGCGCATCACCCTGTCCGCGCTGCACACGCCCGAGCAGATCGCCGGGCTGCTCGATGCGCTGGCGCGCGCGCGCGACGCGGTGACCGCGCCGGTGGCGATGGCCGCCGGCTAGCGGAACGATGGCGGCGGCGGTTGAACGTGGGAGATCCCGTTGCGCGACGCACACCGTCGGCCCTGCCTGCGCGCACAGCCGTCCGGGGAGGTTCCGCCGCTGGGTATTCCCTGCCTGGAACGCAAGGCGATCTGCACGCCTGGGCAACTTCGGAACCCGGATCGGGGCCTGCGTACCGGACCTTCGGCTCTCGTCGTCCCTGCGAACGCTCACTACTGTCCGGAGAAGGCTCGGGATCGGACAGTTGCCGGCCGGAGTGGCGTGGCCCACGTTCGCAATAGTGAACCCGTCGTCCCCGCGCAGGCGGGGACCCAGTGCCTGTGCCTTGAAAAATGAGAGAGGCATCGGGAGATTCCGTGGCCAGCTGATTTCACCGCGAAAGTCGCTGGGTCCCCGCCTGCGCGGGGACGACGGGCGAACAGATGCCGGCGCCGCGATCCGGGTCCCGTCGCCGCCAAACTGTGTCGCGACAGTGTTTCGGCAATCCCTCACTGACAGGAACGACGCCACGATCCAGATCCCGCTGTCGCAACAATCCCCTCCCTCTTTCCGGTTCCCGCTCCCCGCATGCATATCGAAGTCCTGGGCCAAGGCCCGGCGCTGGTCCTGATCCACGGCTGGGCCCTCAATGGCGGCGTGTTCGCGCCGCTGGCCGAACGGCTCTCGTCGCACTTCCAGCTCCACATCGTCGACCTGCCCGGCCATGGCCACAGCCGCGACGACGACACCCCGCTGGCGCTGCCCTACGTGGTCGCCGAAATCGCCGCGGCCACGCCGCCGGCGATCTGGCTGGGCTGGTCGATGGGCGGACTGTTCGCGCTGCACGCCGCGGCCACCCTGCCGGCGGTACGCGGGCTGGCGATGGTTGCCTCCACCCCGCGCTTCGTGCGTGGCCGCGACTGGCCGCACGCGGTCGAGCCGCAGGTGCTCGAACAGTTCAGCCGCGATCTGGTCGACGACTACCGTGGCACCCTGGAGCGCTTCATCGCCCTGGACACGCTCGGCTCGGCCAATGCCCGCGGCGAACTGCGTGCGCTGCGCGAGATGTTGATCGCGCGCGGCGAACCCGATCCGGAAGCTTTGCGCCAGGGCCTGAAGCTGCTGGAGACCTGCGACCTGCGCCGCACCCTGCCCGCGCTGGGCAAGCCCAGCCTGTGGATCGCCGGCCAGCGCGACCGCCTGGTACCGCAGGACGGCATGCGCGATGCCGCGGCGCTGGCGCAGGATGCACGCTTCACAGCGCTGGCCGGCGCCGGCCACGCCCCGTTCCTCGGCCAGCCGGACGAGGTCACCCGGCTGCTGCTCGACTTCGCCGACACCGTGGCCCGTCGCGACGCGTGAACGCGTGTATGCACGACGCGCACGCAGAGCCGAGCTCCTACAATCCTTCCCCCGCAATCGCCGCAAGGAGAACACCATGGATCTCGGCATCGCCGGACGCTGGGCGCTGGTCTGCGCCGCCAGCAAGGGGCTGGGACTGGGTTGCGCGCAGGCGCTGGCCGCCGAGGGCGCCCACGTGACCATCGTGGCGCGCGGCGAGCAGGCGCTGCAGGCGGCCGCCGAACGGCTGCGCGCGCTGCCCGGCGCCGGGCAGGTGCGCACGG
>JAFADB010000184.1 GCA_023425225.1 Pseudomonadota bacterium | reverse complement strand
CCATCACCATCGCGTCGTGGCCGGCGCCGGAGACCAGCCGGCGCGGGGCGATCCCCTGCGCGGCGACCGCCTGTTCCAGCAGTTTCGTCAGTGCCGGGTCGCAGGGGCTGGCGGCCAGGTCCTGCACCGGGTCGGCGGCGATCGCGACCTCGCGCTCGCCGGCGATGCGGCGGAAGCGGCGCAGGATCTCGCCGGCGCCGGCATCGCGCAGGTCGTCGCGGCTGGCGCGCACGTCCAGCGAGAATTCGACACGGCCGGGGATCACGTTGGTCGCCCCGGGCCGCACCTGCAGGCGCCCGACCGTGGCCACCAGGTCCGAGCCGGCCTCGCGCGCCACCGCCTCGGCCGCCAGCACGCATTCGGCGGCGGCGGCCAGGGCGTCGTGGCGCAGCGGCATCGGGCAGGTGCCGGCATGGCCGGCCTGGCCGGTCACGGTCACGTTGAAACGCAGCTGCGCGGCGATGCCGGTGACGATGCCGAGCGGCAGGCCCTCGGCCTCCAGCACCGGGCCCTGCTCGATGTGCGCCTCCAGGTAGCCGACCACGCCGGCCGCCTCGCGCGCGGCCTCGCCGATGCGCGCCGCATCCAGCCCCCAGGCGGCCAGCGCGTCGGCCACGGCCACGCCGGCGCCGTCGGCCACGCCATCGAGATCGGCCGGATCGAGCACGCCGGCGACGGCGCGGCTGGTGAACATCGAGGCCGGGAAGCGCGAGCCTTCCTCGTCGCCGAAGGCGATCACCTCGACCGCGAACGGCAGCCGCCGCCCGGCGGCGTGCAGCGCGGCCACGCACTCGATGCCCAGCATCACCCCGAGCGGGCCGTCGTAGCGGCCGGCATCGCGCACGCTGTCGATATGGCTGCCGATCAGCAGTGCCGGCGTGCCGGGCGCATCGCCGTCGTACCGACCGACCAGGTTGGAGGCCGCGTCGATGCGTACCGTCATGCCGGCGTCCTGCATCCAGTCCGCCACCGCCCGTTGCGCGGCGCGATGGGCCGGCGTCAGCCAGCCGCGATAGAGACCGGTATCGGCATCGCTGTACGGCGGCACGCCCAGCGCGTCGCAGCGGGCGATGGCGCGCTGGCCGGGGGCGGCGGTATCGGGGCGGAGGCTGGACGGGAGCGGGGCGATGGCGGCGTTTCCGGTGTCGGCCGGCGGCGGGCCGGTCCTGCACGACTATACGAATGCGCTTCTGTCGCCTTCAAAGACTTTTTTTTCATATTGCCGTTGCAAAAAAGGCAACGGGATATCGTGGGACCGGTGGCGGCACGTATCAGTCACGGCTGTCCCACCATCCGCCAGCCCGGCTCGATGCGGCGGGCAAGGAGTGCATGAAAACCGGCGGGCTGCCCGGCGCGCTTGGGCCGCGCCGGGCGCGGTTGGCGCGATTACGGGGAATGCCCGGCGGTGGCGCCAGCGTCTTCGCCACGCAGGCCGGCGCACGCGCAGGCCGGCGTGTCGCTGACCAGCCAGTCCAGCGGATGGCTGGCGGCGAAGCGGGCATAGGCGGCGCAGCCCTCGTGCGCGGCGGCGGCATCCAGTGAAGGGCCGCTGCGCAGTGACAGCGCGTCGCTGATGACCGGGATGCCGCTGGCCGCCGCGGCCCGGAACAGCGCCGGGTCGGCGTCCTGCGGCACGTACAGCGCCAGCGGCCGGCCGGCGGCCATGCGCCGGTAACGGTCGATGTCGTTCCCGCCGGTCACCAGCACCGAGACGCGGGCACCGCCGCCGTGGTCCAGCGCCCGCCGCGCATGGTCGGCGTCGAAGGTGAGCAGGATCGTGCGCGGCTGCAGGCGGTGGCGCTGCAGCAGCGGCCGCAGCGCGGCCACGTCGGCGCCCTTGAGGTCCAGCATCAGCGTCACGCCGGGCGTGGCCGCGGCCCATTGCGCCACGGCCTCCCAGCGCGGCAGCGGCTCGTCGGTCGGCGTGCCGTCGGCGGCGCGCAGGCGCAGGCGCACCAGTCCGGCATCGGTCTGGTCGGCGATCGCGCCCTGGCCGGTGGTGGTGCGGTCCAGGGTCGCGTCGTGCAGCAGCCAGTGCGTGCCGT
The DNA here is from genome assembly GCA_023425225.1 of Pseudomonadota bacterium. Taxonomy (GTDB): domain Bacteria; phylum Pseudomonadota; class Gammaproteobacteria; order Xanthomonadales; family Xanthomonadaceae; genus MMGLT7. The sequence goes on along the minus strand of JAFADB010000184.1, from coordinate 1,498 downwards.
CGCGGCTGCGGCGCAGGTCCAGCTCGATGGCGTAGCCGGCCGCGGCGGTGGCGCGCATCTGCCGCAGGCTGTTCTCGACCTGGTCCGGTGCCAGCCGCCCGCGGTGCGCCACCACCTCGACGGCGCCGGCATGTGGCGCCATGCCCAGCAGCAACGACAGCAGGATCGAAGCCGCGGTGCCGCTCACGGCGCCGCCTCCGGCACGCCCTCGCGCCAATGCCGCCAGTCGCCGATGATCGCCTGTGCCAGCGTATTGGCGACGCGGTAGGCGTTGGTGGTGGCCGGCACGAAGCCGCCCGACTTGGCACGCAGCGATTCGGCCGCGTCCTGGCCCGGCGCCTCGCGGTCGAAGTTGGAGCCGGTGCGCAGCACCGCGACGCGCCGCAGGTCCACGCGTCCGGCCAGGGCGCCGTGCCTGAGCGCGGTCAGCGTGGCGTTGTCCTCCATCTGCGTGGTGCATACCTGCGCCTTGCCGTCGCTGACGACCGCCGCCTGGGTGGCCATCGCCGCGGCCAGCACCGAGCCGTGCCAGTAGGTGTCCGAGGACAGCGTGTCGCAGATGCCCACCTGCGGCGGTGCGTTGCCCGGCGCGGCCGGATAGCGGGCGCGGTAGGCGCGGGCGGCGTCGCTGTCGAGCAGTTCGACGTCGCGGGTCAGCGCATGGGCGCGCTGCAGCAGCGCCTCGTCGAGCCGGTACAGCTCGGTACCGGCGTTCCAGTCGCCCTTCTCGCCCGGCTGCGACGCGCCCAGCGCCAGGATGCCCGACGGCCAGCCGGCCGGCGCCTGGCGCGGGTCCAGGGCATAGGTAAGCCCGCCATCGACCACGTAGCGTGCCCAGTGCGCCGAGCCCAGCGTGCCGAAGGCCGGGTCGATGCCGCCGATGCCGGCGACGATCACGTAGGTGCGGCGCAGGTCGAAGCGCTTGGACAGCACCAGCGCCGCGGTGACGCTGGCGGCATTGGCGTAGCCCATGTCGGTGGTGAGCAGGCACAGGTGCGCATCGTCGGTGCAGTGCACGGCCGGGTAGCGCGGCGCCAGCCCCGGTACCGGCACCGCGCGGGTCAGCGGCTCGTGCTCCAGCCATGGCCTGGCCTCGCCGTCGAACATGGTGATGACCAGTACCCTGGGCGCGATCGCGGCGTGGGCAGGTACCGCCGCCAGGGCCAGCAGTACGAAGGCGAGCAGCGTCGGCGGCCGGGTCATGCGTGAACTCCTGGAAAGGCGAAGGGGAACATGCGGCTCTTCGGCCGCGGTTGCAGTACGGCGGGGCAGGCCGGCCTCACCAGCCGGCCACCACGCCGTCCGAGCGCGGATCGGCCGCCCCTTCGAGGGTGCCGTCGGCGTGGCGCACCAGCGCGCCGGCGTGGCCCATCACCGAGGTGAAGGCGGGCAGCAGCTCGACCGCATGGCCGGCCGCGCGCAGCGCCTGCACCACCGCCGGGTCGAAGCGGTCCTCGAGCTTGAGCGAGGTGCTGTCCTCGCCCCAGGTGCGGCCGAG
>JAFADB010000170.1 GCA_023425225.1 Pseudomonadota bacterium | reverse complement strand
CCTCGGCGCGCTCGGCCTCCTGGCGTGCGCTGGCCTGGCGGGCGGCCTCCTGGCGCGCGGCTTCCTGCTGGGCGGCGATCTGCTGCGCCGCCTGTGCCTCGGCGGCCTGCTGCTGCGCCAGACGCTGCTGCTCGGCCAGCTGCTTGGCGCGGTCGTCGGCGGCCTTCTTGACCCGCTCGGTCTCGGCCTGGGTCCGGTTGGCCGCGGCCTGGATGCCGCCGGTCACGCCCTGCTTGAGCCGCGGCAGCGCCGGGGCGTCGGGGGAGATCTTCTCGATCAGCGCGATCAGGCGCTGGGCCTCGGGGAAATCCTCGCGGTTGATGTTCTGCTCGGTGGCGATCAGCGTGTACGGCATCAGGTCGGTCAGCGCGCTCTTGACCGAGGCGTCGCCGGGCTGCTTGTCGCGCAGCGCCAGGTAGTACTCCACCGCGTTGTCGCCGGCCGGGGCGTACATGCGGTTGTCGCGCAGCGCCTGGGTGGCCGCCTCGCGCAGCTGGTCGGTGCCCATCGCCTGCACCTGGGTGGACACCGCGGTCTCGGCGGTGGGTGCCGGCGCTGCTGGTTCGGCGGCGGCCGGTGTGGCGGCCGCGGGCGTGGCGGCCGGTTCTTCCTGCTTGCCCGAGCACGCGGCAAGCACGAGCAGCAGCGCCGGTGCGATCAGGCGGCCTTTCCCCTGGTTCTTGGACAGCAACATTGGTTTCCCCCTAAAGATTCGACGCGTTGACCGGTACGGATGTGTGGGATCCCGGCGACGTCCCCACGACGGCCGGTGCGACTTGCCGGGGCAATCTAGCACCGGGCCGGCATCGGCGCACGCGCCGCCGGCCGGGTGCCTGCGGGGGGCGGCTCAATGGCCGCCCTTGCCGCCGGACATGAGCCGGTCGGTCCAGGCGATGCCCAGTGCCGAGAGGATGAACACGCAGTGGATGACGGTCTGCCACAGCACGCCGTCGCTGGTCAGCGCCGAGCAGCTCATCTCGCCGACCTGCGCGGCGGCCTTGCTCATGTTCTCCGGCGCGCACAGCGGCAGCCCGTTCAGCGAGCCGGCGGCGATGAAGGTCTTGAGCAGGTGGATCGAGGAGATGCCGATGATCGACAGTGCCAGCTTGACCTTGAGCACGCTGGCGTTGACGTGGCTGAGCCACTCGGGCTGGTCCGGGTGGCCCTCCAGCCGCAGCCGCGAGACGAAGGTCTCGTAGCCGCCGACGATTACCATCACCAGCAGGTTGGAGATCATCACCACGTCGATCAGGCCGAGCACGATCAGCATGATCTGCTGCTCGCCCATGCTGGGCGCCTCGTGGATCAGGTGCCACAGCTCCTTGCCGAACAGGAACACGTACACGCACTGGGCGATGATCAGGCCCAGGTACAGCGGCAGCTGCAGCCAGCGCGAGGCGAAGATCAGGGTGGCGATGGGGTTGAGGCGGACGGGGTGCGGTTCGGACATCGGGATGCTGCGTTGCAAAAGGACGGCGCAGGGTAGCCGCCCCGGCCCGGCGGTGCCAAGCGCGCGGCGGCTACACTTGGGCACTTTCCGCGCCGGAGCGAGGCATGATCGATTTCCACTACTGGCCCACGCCCAATGGCCACAAGGTCACCCTGATGCTGGAGGAAACCGGCCTGGACTACCGCGTGCTGCCGGTCGACATCGGTGCCGGCGACCAGTTCAAGCCGGAGTTCCTGGCCATCTCGCCCAACAACAAGATGCCGGCCATCGTCGACCACTCCCCAGCCGACGGCGGCGCGCCGCTGAGCGTGTTCGAGTCCGGCGCGATTCTGCTGTACCTGGCCGAGAAGACCGGCCGCTTCCTGCCGGCCGACCTGCGCGGCCGTACCGCCACGCTGGAATGGCTGTTCTGGCAGATGGGCGGGCTGGGACCGATGAGCGGGCAGATGGGACATTTCAATGTCTACGCCCCGGAGAAGATCCCCTACGCGATCGAGCGCTATAACAACGAGGTGCGCCGGCTGCACGGGGTGCTCGACAAGCGCCTGGCGCGGCACGCCTACCTGGCCGGCGAGGAGTACGGCATCGCCGACATGGCCAGCTACCCGTGGCTGGAGGTCTATGGCGACCTGAAGCCGGACTATGCCGCCTTCCCGCACCTCAAGCGCTGGCGCGACGCCATCGCCGCGCGCCCGGCCACCCGGCGCGCCTATGCGCTGAAGCAGCAGGTCAATCCCGATGCCGGCAAGCCGTTGTCCGACGAGGAGCGCAAGCACCTGTTCGGACAGAAGTGACCGCCGCCCGTTTCCTGTTGAATCCCGCACATGGAGGTGCGGGCTGTTGCAGAGGGACCTGCGCGCAAGTCCCGTCGCGACCCACGCCGCTCCCGCCAGACCCCGCGAGATTCCAAGAGACCCCTCCATGCGCCACCTGTTCGCCGCCCTTGTCCTGATGCTTGCCATGCCCATCGCCGCCCACGCCGAGAAACTCACCCTCGAAGCCATCACCGGCCCGCTGCCGCTGTCCGGCCCCACCCTGATGAAACCCAAGGTCGCCCCCGACGGTTCGCGCGTGACCTTCCTGCGCGGCAAGGACAGCGACCGCAACCAGCTGGACCTATGGGAGTACGACATCGCCAGCGGGCAGACCCGGCTGCTGGTCGATTCCAAGGTGGTGCTGCCGGGCGGCGAAAGCCTGAGCGCGGAGGAGCGCGCGCGTCGCGAGCGCCAGCGCATCGCCGCCTTCACCGGCATCGTTGACTACCAGTGGGCGCCGGATGCGCGCGCGCTGCTGTTCCCGCTCGGCGGCGAACTGTACCTGTACGACCTGACCCGGCACGGCGCCGCCGCGGTGCGCAAGCTCACCGGCGGCGAGGGCTTCGCCACCGACCCGAAGATCTCGCCCAAGGGCGGCTATGTCAGCTTCGTGCGCGCACGCAACCTGTGGGTGATCGAGCTGGCGTCCGGGCGCCAGCTCCAGCTCACCCACGACGGCAGCGACACCATCGGCAACGGCGTGGCCGAGTTCGTCGCCGACGAGGAGATGGACCGCCACACCGGCTACTGGTGGGCGCCGGACGATTCGGCCATCGCCTTCGCCCGCATCGACGAGGCGCAGGTGCCGGTGCAGAAGCGCTACGAGGTGTACGCCAACCGCACCGAGGTGGTCGAGCAGCGCTATCCGCAGGCCGGCCAGCCCAACGTCAAGGTGCGGCTGGGGGTGATCGCGCCCGCCGCCGGCGCGCGGACGCAGTGGATCGACCTCGGCGCCGAGCAGGACATCTACCTGGCCCGGGTCGACTGGCGCGACGCCAGGCGGCTGACCTTCCAGCGCCAGTCGCGCGACCAGAAGACGCTCGAGCTGGTCGAGGCCACGCTGGCCGGCGGCGCCCAGCGCGTGCTGATCACCGAGAGCAGCCCGACCTGGGTGCCGCTCAACAACGACCTGCGCTTCCTCAAGGACGGCCGCTTCGTCTGGGGCTCGGAGCGCAGCGGCTACGAGCACCTGTACCTGGCCTCGGAGGATGGCTCGCAGCTCACCGCGCTGACCTCGGGCCCGTGGATCGTCGACGGCGTGGAGGCGGTGGACGAGGCGGCCGGCAAGGTCTACTTCACCGCCACCAAGGAGTCGCCGACGCAGCGCCAGTTGTACGCGGTGCCGCTGGCCGGCGGCGCCATCGAGAAGCTCTCGCGCACGCCGGGCATGCATGCGCCCAGCTTCGCCCGCAACGCCAGCGTCTATGTCGACAGCTGGTCCAACACCACCACCCCGCCGCAGATCGAGCTGTTCCGCGCCGATGGCGGGAAGATCGCCACGCTGCTGGCCAACGACCTGTCCGACCCGCAGCATCCGTTCGCCAGGTACCGCGATGCGCAGCGCCCGGTCGAATTCGGCACGCTGACCGCGGCCGACGGCACCACCGAGCTGCACTACCGGCTGACGCGGCCTGAAGGCTTCGATGCCTCGAAGAAGTACCCGGTCATCGTCTACGTCTACGGCGGCCCCGCCAGCCAGACCGTGACCGACAGCTGGCCCGGCCGCGCCGACGGCATGTTCGACCAGTACCTGGCCCAGCGCGGCTACGTGGTGTTCTCGCTGGACAACCGCGGCACCCCGCGCCGCGGCCGCGACT
>JAFADB010000279.1 GCA_023425225.1 Pseudomonadota bacterium | reverse complement strand
TTCGCACACCTCAACAACGGATTAAAACAACTTAAGTTGTTGATTTTATTGGTGGGCCCACCAGGATTCGAACCTGGAACCAAAGGATTATGAGTCCTCTGCTCTAACCGTTGAGCTATAGGCCCGCAAGGGCCGCACAGTGTAGTGGAGCGGCCGGGCGGCGGCCACACGCTGCCCGGCGAGGACGGTTACTGGCGCGATTGCGAGTACGGCTGCTGCTGCGGGTGCGTGCCCCACTCGGTGTTCGGCTCGGCCTGCATGACGAAGCGCAGTTCGCCGCCGGCCATGATCTCCTCGTGGCGCAGGAACGCGCGCTGCAGCGGCTGGCCGTTGAGCGTGGCGCTGCCGATGTAGCCGTGGCCGGCATCCACGCCTTCGGCGATCACGGTGAAGCGCTTGCCATTGGGCAGGTTGAGGGTGGCTTGCGGCAGGAACGGGCGGCCGATGATGTACTCGTTGCTGCCCGGGGTGACCGGGTAGAAGCCCAGCGCGGTGAACACGTACCACGCCGACATCTGGCCCAGGTCGTCGTTGCCGGCCAGGCCGTCCGGGCGCGGGGCGTACTGGCTGTCCATGATCTGCGCCAGCCGCGCCTGGCTGCGCCACGGCTGGCCGGCGTAGGCATACAGATAGGCGACGTGATGGCTGGGCTCGTTGCCGTGGGCGTACCAGCCGATCAGGCCGGTGATGTCCTCCATGTGCTCGAACACCTTGGGATCGACCTTGGCGTCGAACACCGCGTCCAGCCGCTCGAGCAGCGTGTCGGCGCCGCCGTGCGCGGCGGCCAGCCCGGCCACGTCCTGCGGCACGTACCACGAGTACTGCCAGGCATTGCCCTCGGTGTAGTCGGTGCCGTAGCCGCTGGCATCGGGATCGAACGGCTCGCGGAAGGAGCCGTCGCGATTGCGCGCGCGCATGAAGCCGGTGGCCGGATCGAAGGCGTGCTTCCAGTTGCCGGCACGCTTGCCAAACTCGGCGGCCACGTCGGCCTTGCCCATCTTCTGCGCCATGCGCGCGATGGTCCAGTCGTCGAAGGCGTATTCCAGCGTCTTGGACGCCGCCTCGCCCTCCTCGTCGATCGGCACCCAGCCGAGTTCGCGGTACTGGGCGATGCCGTCGTAGGGGCCGTAGTTGGCGCTGGCAGTCATCGCGGCCAGCGCCTCGTCGGCGTCGAAGCCTCCGATGCCCTTCATGTAGGCGTCGGCGATCACTGGCACGGCGTGGTAGCCGATCATGCACCACGTTTCCAGGCCGTGGAACGCCCACACCGGCAGGATGCCGTACGGGCTTTCGCGGCGCGCGGCCAGCAGCGAGTTGACGATGTCGCTGGTGTGCTGCGGCGGCTGCACCAGGGTCAGCAGCGGGTGCAGCGCGCGGTAGGTGTCCCACAGCGAGAAGGTGGAGTAGTTGGTCCAGCCGTCGGCCTGGTGCACGGCGTTGTCCGGGCCGCGGTAACGGCCATCGCTGTCCATGAACAGCGTCGGCCCCAGCAGGGTGTGGTACAGCGCGGTGTAGAAGCTGGTGCGCTGCGCGGCCGGCGCCTGCACGTCCACCGCCGCCAGCGCCTGCTCCCATTGCGTGCGGGCCGCGGCGCGCACGCCGTCGAAATCCCAGCCCGGCACTTCGGCGTCCAGGTTGGCGATGGCGCCGGCCTCACTGACCGGCGAGATGGCCACCTTCACCACCAGCGGTTCGCTGCCGCCGTCGCCGAAGTCGAATGTACCCACCAGCTGCCGGCCCTCGATCTGGGCGCGCACCGTGGGGTCCTTCTCGCCCGGCGGCGGGAAGCCCTTGTACGGGATGTCCTGCTCGGTGTTGTGCAAGGCGTGGCCGCGCAGCGGGCGGGAAAAGCGCATGGCGAAGTACAGCTGCCGCCCCGGCGCCCAGCCGCGGGTCTCGCGGAAGCCGGTGACGGTGCCGTCCGGCTGCAGCCGCAGCCGCGACCAGGAGATCTTGCCGGGGTAGTCGTACATGCTGGTGCGCAGGTCGACCAGCACGTGCGCGGGCTTGCCCTTGGGGAAGCGGTAGCGGTGGACGCCGACGCGGGCGGTGGTGGTCAGCTCGGCGCGCACGCCGTAGTCGTCCAGGGTGACGGCGTAGTAGCCCGGCTCGGCGCGCTCTTCGGCATGGCGGAAGCGCGAGGTGTAGCCGCTGCCGGGCACGTCGGGGTCGCCGCGCTCGAGCCTGGGCGCGCCGCTGATCGGCATCAGCAGCACGTCGCCCAGGTCCGAATGGCCGCTGCCGGAGAAATGGGTGTGCGAGAAGCCGACGATGGTGCTGTCGTCGTAGCGGTAGCCGGCGGCCCAGCCGTAGCCCTGGGTACGCGGCTGGATGCGGGTGTCGGGGCTGAGCTGGATCATCCCGAACGGCACGGTCGCACCCGGATAGGTATGGCCCTCCCCGCCGGTGCCGATGAAGGGATCCACCGCCTCGAAGGCGGCCTTGCCCGCGTTCGCCGGGGCGGCCAGCGCCGCGCCGGTGTTCAGCAAGGCCCCCAGTGCGGCCATCGTCATGCCCAGCGTCGTCCCCAATGTCGCCATTTCACCCTCGTTTGGACCGGTTCAATCGGACGACCCTAGCATCCGCCGCCGGACCGCGCATGTTGCGGCGCAAGATGCCGAAATACCGGCCAGCGGCGACGATGCGCGACCGATTGAACCGATCCAAGCCCCTGATGCCCGCACCGGGTTCCCGCCAACGCCGCGTCACCCTGGCAGACATCGCCGCCGCCTGCGGCCTGTCCAAGGCCACGGTGTCGCTGGTGCTGCGCGACAGCCCGCTGGTGCATGCCGACACCCGCGCCCGGGTGCGCGCGGAGCTGGAGCGGCAGGGCTATGTCTACCACCGCGGTGCCGCCAGCCTGCGCGGCGGCGGTTCCAATGCGGTGGCGCTGGTGGTGAACGACCTGGCCAATCCGTTCTTCGCCGAGTTCGCCGCCGGGGTGGACACGGCGCTGGCCGAGGCCGGCTACGTGACCCTGCTGGGCAGCACCGGCGAGTCGCCGCAGCGCCAGCAGCAGGTGCTGGCCTCGCTGATGGAGCATGAGCCGGCGGCACTGATCCTCTCCCCCGCCGAGCACAGCGATGCCGCGCGCCTGCGCCGCGTGCTGGGCGAACGCCTGCCGGTGCTGGTGTTCAACCGCGCGCTGGACGCAGCCGGGGGTTCCGGCCACTGGGACTACCTGGCGCTGGACAACCGCCAGGGTGCACGCCTGGCCACCGAGCACCTGCTGGCGCTGGGCCACCGCGCCATCGCGTTCTTTGGCGGGCACCGCGACTCGAGTTCGTGCGACGAACGCCGCGCCGGCTACCGCGATGCGCTGGCCGCCGCCGGCATCGTGCCGGACCCGGCATGGCTGGTCGAATGCGCCCCCACCCGGCTGGAAGCCGCGCACCAGACCGGCGCCTTGTTCGCGCGCGACCCGGTGCCCACCGCGGCGGTCTGCTACAACGACGCGGTCGCGCTGGGGCTGATGACCGGCCTGGGCGCGCGCGGCCGTCGCCCCGGCACGGACTTCGCGGTGGTCGGCTTCGACGACATCGCCGAGGCCGCGGCCGCCTCGCCCGCCCTCACCACCGTCGCCACCGAGCCGCGCGAACGCGGCGTGCAGGCCGCGCACCTCATGCTGGCACGCCTGCGCGGCGAGGTGCCCGCCGCGCCGCAGAAGGTGACCGTGCCGGTGGCACTGCGCGTGCGCGCCAGCAGCAAGAGCCCGAATCCATCCGTCCACGCCCCAGGAGCCGTCGCATGAGTACGCCGTCGCGCACGCTGTCCAATACCGCGGCGCTTGCCGTGGTCAGCCTGATCTTCTTCACCTGGGGCGGACTGACCAGCCTCAACGACGTGCTGATCCCGCACCTGAAGGCCGTGTTCGCGATGAACTACGCGCAGTCGATGCTGATCCAGTTCACCTTCTTCGGCGCGTACTTCCTGATGTCGCTTCCCTCGGGCGCGGTGGTGGCGCGGGTGGGCTACAAGGCCAGCATCGTGATCGGGCTGGTGGTGGCCGCCTGCGGCGCTTCGCTGTTCTACCCGGCCGCGCGCCTGCCCTCGTACGCGCTGTTCCTGACCGCGCTGTTCGTCCTGGCCAGCGGCATCACCCTGCTGCAGGTGGCGGCCAACCCGTACATCAGCCTGCTCGGCGACCCCAGGACCTCGCACAGCCGGCTCAACCTGGCGCAGGCGCTCAACTCGCTGGGCACCACGCTGTTCCCGCTGCTGATCGGGCCGCTGATCCTGGTCGGCGCGGTGCTCGGCGCCGACCAGCTGGCGGCGATGAGCGTGGCCGAGCAGGTCGCCTACCGTGCCGCCGAGGCGCGCTCGGTGGAGATCCCGTACCTGATGCTGGCCGGCGGCCTGCTGCTGCTGGCGGTGTTCGTGCTGGCCATGCGCATCCCCTCGCTGCGCGAGGCCACCGACGCCGGCGACCAGACGCACCACACCTACGGCGAGGCGCTGCGCCACCGCCACCTGCGCTGGGGCGTGCTGGGCATCTTCGTCTACGTCGGCGCCGAGGTGGCCATCGGCAGCTTCCTGATCAACTACATGGCCGAGCCCGGCATCGGCGGGCTGACCGAGGCGGCGGCCTCGCGCTTCCTGGCCTTCTACTGGGGCGGGGCGATGCTCGGCCGCTTCGTCGGCGCCGCGCTGATGACGCGCTTCGACGCCCGCCGGCTGCTGGCGATCAGCGCCGGCATCGTCTGCGCGCTGCTGCTGACCACGATGACTTCGCACGGCCACGTGGCGATGTGGAGCGCGCTGGCGATCGGCCTGTTCAACTCGATCATGTTCCCGACCATCTTCACCACCGCGATCGAGCGCCTGGGCACGCTGACCAGCAAGGCCTCCAGCCTGCTGGTGATGGCCATCGTCGGCGGCGCCATCATCCCGCTGCTGCAGGGCACGCTGGCCGACCGCATCGGCATCCAGCACGCGTTCGTGATCCCGCTGGCGTGCTACGCCTACATCGTCTGGTACGGCCTGCGCGGCTCGCGCCTGGATCCGGGCGAGGCCGCCGCCGGGCTGCCGGCCGACGCACCGCGGCGGGGGCCGATGCACTGATGGCGGGCACGCGCACCACCGTGGCCTGCTTCGGCGAGGCACTGATCGATTTCCTGTCGCTTCCGGCCGGGCATGGCCAGCCGCGGCGCTTCCTCGAGCAACCCGGCGGCGCGCCGGCCAACGTCGCCGTGGGCGTGGCGCAGCTGGGCGGGCACTCGCGCTTCATCGGCATGCTCGCGCAGGACATGTTCGGCGACGCGCTGCTGGCCGCGCTGCGGGCCCACGGCGTGGACACCTCGCAGGTGCGGCGCACCGACGCGGCACCGACCGCGCTGGCGTTCGTGTCGCTGGACGCGACCGGCGAGCGCAGCTTCAGCTTCTACCGGCCGCCGGCGGCGGACCTGCTGTTCCGCACCGAGCACTTCGACGCGGCCTCGTTCGCCGACGTCGCGGTGTTCCACGTCTGCTCCAACAGCCTGACCCACGCCGACATCGCCCAGGCCACGCTGCATGGCATGCGCACGGCCGCCGCGGCCGGCGCGCTGGTCAGCATCGACCTCAACCTGCGCCCCTCGCTGTGGCCGCGCGACGTCGATCCGCGCCCGCTGCTGTGGCAGGCGCTGGAACAGGCCGTGCTGGTCAAGCTCAGCCGCGAGGAACTGGAGGCGCTGGCCGTCGACGGCGACACCGCGGCCGTGGTCCGGCGCCTGCTGGCCGGCACCGCCCAGGCCGTCGTGGTCACCGACGGCGCCGCGCCGGTGCGCTGGTGGACCCGCAACCGCCACGGCGAGGCGGCGACCTTCCCGGTGGACACCCTGGACACCACCGCCGCCGGCGATGCCTTCGTCGCCGGCCTGCTGTGGCGGCTGGTCGAGCGCGGCATCGATGCCGCTGCGCTGGCGTCCGCCTTCGACGACGATGCCCTGCGCACGGACCTGTTGCGCCACGCCACGGCGGCCGGCGCGCTGGCCACCACGCGCCACGGCGCCTTTGTCGCCATGCCCGATGCCGATGCCGTACACACGCTGATCGAGACCCACGCATGAACCTTCCCGCCTCCCCCGTCCCCGACCTCACCCGGCCGGACGTCCTGCGCGCGCACATTGCCGACACCATGGCCTTCTACCATCCGCGCGCGATCGACCCGGCCGGCGGCTTCTTCCAGTACTTCCGCGACGACGGCAGCATCTACGACCGCAGCCACCGCCACCTGGTCAGCAGCACCCGCTTCGTCTACGACTACGCCATGGCCGCGGCCGAGTTCGCCGATTCGCCGCTGGCGCCCGACTACCGCGCCGCCGCCGCGCACGGCGTGGACTACCTGCGCCGGGTCCACCGCGACCCCGCCAGCGGCGGCTATGCGTGGACCCTGCGCGAGGCCGCGCCCGAGGACCGCACCAACCACAGCTACGGCCTGGCCTTCGTGCTGCTGGCCTATGCCAGCGCGCGCAAGGCCGGGCTCGACACCGCCGCGTGGATGGACGAGACCTGGGAGGTGCTGGAAACCCACGCCTGGGACCCGGCCCACGGCCTGTATCGCGACGAGGCCGACACCCGCTGGCACTACAGCGACTACCGTGGGCAGAACGCCAACATGCACCTGTGCGAGGCGCTGATCGCCGCGCACGAGGCCGGCGGCGACGGCCGCTACCTGCCGCGCGCGCTGCAGCTGGCCGAGCACATGACCCGGCGCCAGGCCGCGCTGGCCGGCGGGCTGGTGTGGGAACACTACCGCCAGGACTGGTCGGTGGACTGGGACTACCACCGCGACGACCCGCAGCACCTGTTCCGCCCGTGGGGCTTCCAGCCCGGCCACCAGATCGAGTGGGCCAAGCTGCTGCTGACGCTGCGCACGCACCTGGGCGATGCGGCGCCGGACTGGCTGCTGCCGACCGCGCGCCATCTCTACGACACCGCACTGGCCCACGGCTGGGACGACGTCCACGGCGGCATCGTCTACGGCTTCGCCCCGCAGGCCCTGCGCGAGCGCTCGCCCGGCCCCGGCGAGGCCGCGCCGGACGTGGCGAGCGCCCCGATGTACGTATGCGACGTCGACAAGTACTTCTGGGTGCAGGCCGAGGCGATCGCCGCGGCCTGGCGGCTGTACCGGGCCACCGGGCTGGACCGCTACCGCGACGACTACCTGCGCCTTTGGGACTACGCCTGGCGCCATTTCGTCGATCACGACTACGGCGCTTGGTACCGCATCCTCGACCGCGAGAACAACCGCTACGACGACCTCAAGAGCCCGGCCGGCAAGACCGACTACCACACCATGGGCGCCTGCCACGACGTGCTGGCGGTGATGCGCGGCAGCTGACCGGTCTGCGCGGTCTTCCGCGGCAACCCTTGCGGGAACAACTATGGGAGCGACTCGGCGTGGCCTTCGGCCCATCGGTCGCAACGGCTCTACCGGTGGCCTGATTACCCGCATTCGAACGGCAACGGCACCCCTCCCCAACCCTCCCCTGCTTCGCAAGGGAGGCGGCAAAAGACGTCAGTCCCGGATTGAACCGGGTTGCTGTTGCTGCCCGGCACGAGCGAGGAGTGTCTATCCAGACCTGGAAGCGACGTCCTTCTGGTCTGAAGAGATTCTGGCTGGTTATTCATGCGTGGCAGCAATGCGACAGCGCCGTCATGCGACCCCGATTCGCTGGCCCGCCGTTACTCCCTCCCTTGCGAAGCAGGGGAGGGTTGGGGAGGGGTGCCGTTGCCGTTCCGGCCCGAGTTCAATTGCAAGCAAATCGGGTTCCCGATACCTCCAATTTGCATCCCGTGTCAGTTCCCCTCCTCTGGGACATGGCGCTTTTCTCTGGGAAAAGTGTTCCAACGCAGGGACGGACGAGGGAAGGGCGAAGCGTCAGGCCCACGCGAGACTTCGCCCGCACCCTGCCCCTCCCCCGTGGAAAGAAGGGCCTTGATTGCAGACACTCGGCAATCGCCGCAGACCGCGACCCGGAAACGCCGAAGGCCGCTGCAAGCGGCCTTCGGCGGAACATCACGGCAGGGAACGCCGGCTCAGTCGATGTCGAGGAAGCTGCGCAGCTGCTCCGAACGCGACGGATGACGCAGCTTGCGCAACGCCTTGGCCTCTATCTGGCGGATGCGCTCGCGGGTGACGTCGAACTGCTTGCCCACCTCTTCCAGGGTGTGGTCGGTGTTCATGTCGATGCCGAAGCGCATGCGCAGCACCTTGGCCTCGCGCGGGGTCAGCCCGGCCAGCACGTCGCGCACGGTCTCGGACAGGTTGATGTTGACCGTGTTCTCGATCGGGGACTCCACGTTCATGTCCTCGATGAAGTCGCCCAGGTGCGAGTCCTCGTCGTCGCCGATCGGGGTCTCCATCGAGATCGGCTCCTTGGCGATCTTCATCACCTTGCGGATCTTGTCCTCGGGCATGTCCATTTCCTTGGC
>JAFADB010000174.1 GCA_023425225.1 Pseudomonadota bacterium | reverse complement strand
CCCCCCCGCGCTTCTGCGCCGGGAACCCTCAGCCGAAACCGTGGGTGATGCGCGGCGCGCTGGCGCTCTCGTAGTCGGCGTAGGGGTCGTGCTCGCCGGAGGCGCCCTCGGACAGGCGGAACTTCAGCGCCAGGCCGTCGCGCGAGTCGGCCGCGCGCAGCGCTTCCTCCTGCTCGATCTGGCCCTGCTTGACCATGCGGAACAGGCACTGGTCGAAGGTCTCCATGCCTTCCTCCAGCGAATCCTCCATCGCCTGCTTGATCTCGTGGATCTGCCCGCGGCGCAGCAGGTCGCGGATCACCGGGGTATTGATCAGCACCTCGGTGGCCGGCCGGCGGTGGCCGTCGCAACCCTTGACCAGACGCTGGGAGATCACCGCACGCAGGTTCAGCGCCAGGTTCATCAGCACGTTCTTGTGCGCGCTCTCGGGGAAGAAGTTGAGGATGCGCTCGATGGTCTGGTCGGCGTTGTTGGAGTGCAGCGTGGCCAGGCACAGGTGGCCGGTCTCGGCGAAGGAGATGGCCGCCTCCATCGTCTCGGCGTCGAGGATCTCGCCGATCAGGATCACGTCAGGCGCCTCGCGCATGGCGTTCTTGAGCGCGTTGTGGAAGGCGTGGGTGTCCAGCCCGACCTCGCGCTGGTTGACGATGGACTGCTTGTGCTTGTGCAGGTACTCGATCGGGTCCTCGATGGTGAGGATGTGCCCGGTGGTGGTGGTGTTGCGGTGGTCGATCATCGAGGCCAGCGAGGTCGACTTGCCCGAGCCGGTGGAGCCGACCACCAGCACCAGCCCGCGCGGGGTCATGATCACGTCCTTGAGCACCTGCGGCAGGTGCAGCTCCTCGATGCTGGGGATCTTGCTGCGGATGGCGCGGATGACCATGCCCACCTCGCCGCGCTGCTTGAACACGTTGACGCGGAAGCGCCCGGCGTCGGCCAGGGCCAGCGCCATGTTGAGTTCCAGGTCGCGCTCGAACTGCGGCACCTGGCCCTCGTCCATCAACGAATAGGCGATCTTCTTGACCATGCCTGGCGGCAGGCCGGTCGAGCCCAGCGGATACAGCTTGCCTTCGATCTTGATGTAGACCGGTGCCCCTGTGGTCAGGAACATGTCCGAGGCGTTCTTTTCGGTCATCAGCTTCAGGAAGTAGCCGATATCCATGCGCAATGATTCCCCAACGATCGGCGGCGTCCCGTTGCAAGCGCGCCGCTGGCTTCCGACAATGGCCGTGCTCCGAACCTCGGCACGACTCCCCAATGAATCCTAGCTTCGCACAAATGCGCCGGTCCCTGTATGTGATCGGGTGCGCATCCATGTTGTCCTTTGCCGTCCAGGCGCAGGTCCTGCCCCCCGAACTGCTGGCGGCCCAGCAGGCGGTGGAACGCGCCGCGCAGGCCGATGCCGACCAGTACGCCCCGGACCTGCTGGCCCAGGCCCGGCAGGGGCTGGAGAACGCGCAGCGGGCCGCGCTGGACCGCCGCGAGCGCAAGCAGGCGCCGATGCTGGCCCAGCGGGCCACCGCCGACGCCGACCTGGCGCGCAGCCGCAGCGAGGAGGCTGTGGCCAGCGCCCAGCTCGAGCAGCGCCGCGCCGAGGTGCGCCAGCTGCAGCGCACGCTGGGTACGGGAGAGACGCCATGAAGCTCGCTCGCACCTGGTTGCTGGTCGCGTTGGCGGCCTCGCCCATCATTGCCCTGGCCGCCGATGACCCGGCCGTCGCCCAGCTCAACCAGCGCCTGGCGGCGCTGCAGGCCGATCCGCAGACCGCCGACGCGGCGCGCTACGAGCGCCTGCAGGCGCAGCAGGCCATCGCCACGCTGGCCCAGGCCAAGCGTCGCGACCTGGACGATGCCCGCTACCTGGCCCAGCGCCGCGTCGAGATCGCCGAGACCAGCGCCCGCACCGTGGTGCTGCGGCAGCAGCTGTCGCAGCTGGAGAGCACCCGCAACGACCTGCTGCTCGAGGCCAGCCGCCGCGAGGCCGCCCGCGCGCGCCAGGAAGCCGAGCGGCTGCGGATCCAGTCGCAGATCCAGGCCGAGGAGGCTGAGCGCCTGCGCCAGGCCACCGAGGCCGAGACTTTGGCCCGCCAGGATGCCGAGCAGGCCTTGACCAAGGTGGCCGGCCAGCAGACCGCGCGGCTCAGCGCCGCCCAGCAGAAGGCGGCGCAGCTGGCCCGCGAGGAGGCCGAGCTGATGTCGGGCAGCAAGCTGCCGGCCTCGCGCTTCGAATCCCGCGGCGAGGTCTTCACCTTCACCGGCGACGCCTTCGGTTCCGGCGGCGCGACCCTGTCGGCCGGGGCCAAGGGCCAGGGCCAGGCGCTGGCGCAGTACCTGCAGATCGGCAAGAAGGGCCGGGTACGCATCGAGGCCTACGACAGCGACGCCGGGGTGGCGCAGAAGCGCGCCAATGCGCTGCGCGACGCGCTGGTGGCCGGCGGCGTCAGTGCCAGCCGGCTGCAGGTCGCCGGCAGGAAGGCTGCAGCGACCAAGGCCCGCAGCGCCGAGGTAGTGATCGCGCCCTGATCGGTGCCCGGCAAGGCCCGCCGAACGAAGCGTCGGCGACGCCGGCGACAATGCCCTGTTTCTCCCGCTTGCGGGGCCAAGGCCCCTTTTCGGGAGAAGGGGGGCAGCACTGGATGGGCGGCTCTGTCGCGGCTTTCCCATACTCCAGAGCGCCACCATCCGCCTCCGGATCAGTCCGGGGCGGGGCTCTCGGGGTCCTTTCCCCGCACCTGACCAGCGCCAACTGTCGGTCCTCGCTTCAAAATCGAGAACTGTCAGTTCTCGCATCAAAATCGACCGTCGTCCCCGCGAAGGCGGGGACCCAGCGACTTGAGCCGGTGCCGCGGCAAGGCACTGGG
>JAFADB010000217.1 GCA_023425225.1 Pseudomonadota bacterium | reverse complement strand
AGCTGCGCGGGCTGTCGCCGGACCAGGTCCTGGTCCTGGTCAACGGCAAGCGCTACCACTCCTCGGCCGCGATCAACCTCAACGGCAGCATGGGCCGCGGCTCCTCGGCGGTGGACCTGAACACCATTCCGATCGCCGCCATCGAGCGCGTCGAGGTCCTGCGCGACGGCGCCTCGGCCCAGTACGGCTCCGACGCCATCGCCGGCGTGATCAACATCGTGCTCAAGGGCGCCGGCCAGGGCGGCAGCCTGGGCGTGAACTACGGCAAGTACTCCGCCGGCGACGGCTCTCAGTACCAGCTCTCCGGCGACACCGGCGTGAGCTTCGGCGACGGGCGCGGCACGCTGCACGTGGCCGGCCAGATCGACAAGCAGGACGAGACCAACCGTTCCGGCCCGTACGCCGGCACCACGCCCGACACCGGCAACTATCCGGCGGTCGGGCAGAAGGCCTTCATCATCGGCGACCCCAGGGTCCAGGCCGAGTCGGTCTCGGCCAACGGCCAGTTCCAGTTCTCGGACGCGGTCACCGGCTACGCCACGGCGCTGGCCAGCAACCGCGACATCGACTCGTTCGCGTTCTATCGCTCCCGGAACCACAGCAACCAGACGGTCCTGCTGGCGCAGTTCTACCCGGACGGCTACGTGCCGGTGATCAACCAGTACTCCAAGGACCGCACCCTGCTGGCGGGCCTGAAGGGCGCCACCGCCGGCGGCTTCACCTGGGACGTGAGCTACAACTACGGCTACAACAAGATCGACTACAACACCCGCAACACGATCAACTACACGTTGGGCAGCGACAGCCCGACCAGCTTCCACGACGGCGCGCTGGAGTACACCCAGAACGTGCTCAACGCCGACTTCACCCAGCCGCTGGACTGGGGCCTGGCCTATCCGGTGACCGTCGCCTTCGGCGCCGAGTACCGCCAGGAGAAGTGGAACCAGTCGCCGGGCGCGGAAGGTTCCTATATCGGCAGCGGCGCGCAGGGTTTCCCGGGCTTCACCCCGGCCGACGCCGTCCACGCCGATCGCCACAACTACGCCGTCTACGCCGGCCTGGAGGCCGACCTGACCGACAAGTTCTCCGCCGGCCTGACCGGCCGCTATGAGGACTACTCGGACTTCGGCAACAAGACCTCCGGCAAGCTGTCGCTGCGCTATGCGTTCACCGATGCGGTGGCCTTGCGCGCCACCGTGTCCAACGGCTTCCGCGCCCCGTCGCTGGCCCAGCAGAGCTTCCAGGCCATCTCCAGCATCATCAGCGACGGCGTGTTCTACCAGAGCGGCACGTTCCCGGCCTCCAGCGCCGCCGCGATCGCGCTCGGCTCCAAGCCGCTCAAGGCCGAGACCTCCACCAACTACAGCCTGGGCCTGGTGCTGCAGCCCACCAGCCAGTTCTCGCTGACGGTTGATGCCTACCAGATCGAGATCGACGACCGCATCCTGCTGTCCTCCAACGTGGCCACCAACGCGGCGGCCAATGCCTTGCTGTCCTCGCTGGGCATCGACAACGTCAGCTCGTTCCGCTACTTCACCAACGCGGCCGACACCCGCACCCGCGGCGTCGACGTGGTGGGCACCTACACCATCCCGTTCGCGGCCAGCTCGCTGAACCTGAGCGCCAGCTACGGCTACAGCAAGACCGAGATCCAGAAGCTGGACGATTCGCCCAGCGCGCTCACGGACCTGGGCATCACCACCTCGCTGGTGGCCCGCGACGAGATCGGCCGCCTGGAAGACAGCTTCCCCAAGGACAAGGCGGTGCTGGGCGGGACGTGGACGGCCGACCACTGGGAACTGGGCCTGACCGCGACCCGCTACGGAGACTTCACGGTACGCAACGCGACCGACCCCAGCCGCGACCAGACCTTCGACGCCAAGTGGATCGCGGACGTCTCGGCCAGCTACAAGCCGAGCGAGCAGTGGACGCTGACGCTGGGCGCGGACAACGTGTTCGACACCTATCCGGACAAGAACATCTACCTCAACTCCACCAGCGGCGTGTTCCCGTACAGCAACTACTCGCCGTTCGGCTTCAACGGTGCCTATGTCTACGGGCGCGTCAACTACCGCTGGTAAGCGCAGCACGTCGCAGGAAAGCCCCTGGGCCCGGTCAGGCACGATCCTGCCCGGGCCCATTGCGATGATGGGCCACGGTTCATGCCGGCCCGCCCACGGACCCGCGCAGGCGTGAGTCCGGCGGCCTGCACAGCGGCGCACGGGTACGCCTCCTGACACCCCCGCCCGGTGACATCGGCCACCGCGTTCCCGTGTCCGCGCACGGGCACCGGCATCGCGTCCACGGCCGTGGCCCGGCCGCCGAATCGCCAGCGTTCCCGCCTGCATTCCATTGCAGCGACGGGCCCGCTGCGGGCCTCATCGCCGATGCATCGTCGTTTGCGCATAACGCGGACGATCGGCGAAACTCGGAGTCCGATTACATCAGGGATGCGAATGCACCACGACACCAGCCTCATCGACATCATCGCGGTCGGCCTGGCCATCGCCTTCGTACTGGGCGCACTGGCCAACAAGCTCAAGCTTTCGCCGCTGGTCGGCTACCTGATCGCCGGTGTCTGCGTGGGGCCGTTCACCCCGGGCTTCGTCGCCGACCAGGATATCGCCAACCAGCTGGCCGAACTGGGCGTGATGCTGCTGATGTTCGGCGTGGGGCTGCATTTCTCGCTGCGCGACCTGATGGCGGTCAAGGCGATCGCCATTCCCGGCGCGATCGGCCAGATCGCGGTGGCGACGCTGCTGGGCTGGGGCCTGGCCGCGCTGATGGGCTGGCCGGCGATCCAGGGCGTGGTGTTCGGCTTCTCCCTGGCGACCGCCTCGACCGTGGTGCTGCTGCGGGCGATGGAGGAACGGCGCCTGCTGGAGACCACGCGCGGCAAGATCGCGGTCGGCTGGCTGATCGTGGAGGACCTGGCCTGCGTCCTGGCACTGGTGATGATGCCGGTGCTGGCCGAGCTGTTCGGCAACCAGGCCGCCGAGCACAAGCACACGGTCGGCAGCGTGCTGGCCAGCATCGGCTGGACCTTCGTCCAGCTGGGCCTGTTCGTGGCGGTGATGCTGGTGTTCGGCCGCCGGGTGATCCCCTGGCTGCTGGAGAAGATCGCCGCCACCGGCTCGCGCGAACTGTTCACCCTGGCGGTGCTGGCGATCGCGCTGGGCGTGGCGTTCGGCTCGGCGGCGCTGTTCGGCGTGAGCTTCGCGCTCGGCGCGTTCTTCGCCGGCATGCTGCTCAACGAGTCCGAGCTCAGCCACAAGGCGGCCAACGATTCGCTGCCGCTGCGCGACGCGTTCGCCGTGCTGTTCTTCGTCTCGGTGGGCATGCTGTTCGATCCCAAGATCCTCCTCGAACATCCCTGGCAGGTGCTGGCCACCACGACCATCATCATGTTCGGCAAATCGGCCGCGGCCTTCTTCATCGTGCGCGCGTTCGGCCATTCCAAGAGCACCGCGCTGACCATCTCGGCCTCGCTGGCGCAGATCGGCGAATTCGCCTTCATCATCGCCGGCCTGGGCGTCGCGCTGAACATCCTGCCTCCGGTGGGCCAGGCGCTGGTGCTGGCCGGCGCGCTGATCTCGATCATGCTCAATCCGCTGGTGTTCGGGTTGCTCGACCGCTGGATGGCCCGCCATCCGCAGGAAACGGTCAGGCAGGCCGAACCGGAGCCGCCGCCGGGCCCCTCGCTGGACCTGCACGACCATGCGATCGTGATCGGCTACGGCCGCGTCGGCCAGGAGCTGGCGCGCGTGCTGCGCGAGCGCGGGGTGCCGGTGCTGGCGATCGACGACAACCGCGACCACGTGGCCAAGGCGCACGCCGAGGGCATCCCCGCCATCCGCGGCAGCGCGGCGGCCGACAAGGTGCTGGCCGAGGCGCACCCGGAACGCGCCAAGATCGCCATCCTGGCGATCCCGCAGCCGCTGGAAGCGGGCGAGGCGCTGGCCAAGCTGCGGGCGATGAACCCTTCGCTGACGCTGCTGGCGCGCGCACACAGCGATGCCGAGGTGCGGCACCTGCTGGAACATGGCGCCGACGGCGCGGTCATGGCCGAGCGCGAACTGGCGTACTCGCTGGCGGAGATGGTGCTGTCCACGCCGCCCTACCGTGCGTTGCGCCGCAACGTGCCGCCTGCGCCGCCCGAGGAGACCGCCAGCCCGGTCGCCTGAGCGACCTGGCCCCGGCCGTCCGCAGGCCACTATCCATGCGCCACGAGCGGCAGTCTCTGCGGGGCGGACGGCATCGCATGCAGCCGCCGGTTGCGGCCGCGGACCTCGACGCCGTCGGGATCGCGCCTGAGGCATTGCGTCCCCGGACATGGGCTGGCCGGCACCGCCGGCCCATCCGGCGCGACAGCCGCGGTCCGCGACGGCCTGCCCCGCCCTCCTCGCGCCGGGCCGACGCACGCGCCCCGGCAAGCGGCAGCGGGACAGGCGTGGCTGGCCGTCCCGCTTCCACCCGCGTGTAAACTATCCGGTTTTTAGCCAGCACCATGGTGGAACACCCACAAAGCGCGGCGCTCCGCGGCCCGACGTTCATGCGCCTGCTCGCCCGGCTCGCCGATCTCGAGGTTGCGCAACCGGGCCCTTCGCTGCCGGACCGGCTGGGACAATGGATCGAGTGGACCCATGCGGTCGCGCTGTCCAGGGCGCTCGACGGCACGCCGTCGGCCCCGGAACCCGATGGCCCGGGCTTCGGCGACGCCGACGAGGATGAATGCGCCCGGATGCGCGCCGCGCTGGCCGACGCCATTGCCAATGGGCGCGGGACGACCGGCCCGGTACCGGCCGATGCCACGCAGGCGGTCGCCGATTACGCCCCGTTCCGCCAGCGCCATGTCGAGCTGCAGCGGTCGATGCTGACCACCACCGGCTACCTGCGCGGGCACCTGCGCGACAGGCTCGCCCGCCGCTCGCCCGACAT
>JAFADB010000168.1 GCA_023425225.1 Pseudomonadota bacterium | reverse complement strand
GCCAGTAGCTGGCCCAGTGCCGGCGCACGTCCCAGGCCACCGAGGCCGATTCCTCCGACAGCACCGGCACGTCCGGCGTCAACCGCGCCAGCGCATCGACGATGATCCGGTTGGCCGCCAGGTCGGCACCGGTGACCGGGCTGTCGTCGGCCTTGTGGTCGACCTCGAAATCGGTGCCGTACACGCGCATGATCGCCGCACCGGCCTGCTGGGTGATGGCGATGACGGTTTCGCGCAGGTCGGTGGTCAAGCGGATCACGGGTTCCGCTCCAGCCATTCGCGGGCAATGAACAGCGCCGCCAGCGATCGGCCCTCGGAGAAGTCGTCGCGCAGCATCAGCTTGTCCAGTTCGGCAAGCTTCCAGGGCACGACCTCCAGTTCCTCCGGCTCGTCCCCGGGCAGTTTCTCCGGGTAGAGGTCGCGCGCCACCACCAGCCACGAGCGGTGGCTCATGTAGGTCGGCGCCAGCGTCATCGAACGCAGCACGTCCAGGCGGCGGGCACCGTAGCCGGCCTCCTCCTTGAGTTCGCGGTCGGCCGCCTGCGCCGGGGTTTCCTCGCCGTCGATGCGGCCCTTCACCAGGCCCAGCTCGTAGCGTTCGACGCCGGCGGCGTACTCGCGTACCAGCAGCACGGTCTGCGCGTCGAGCATGGGCACCACCACCACCGCGCCGCGCCCGGTGGCGCGCTGGCGGTAGTACAGGCGCCGCTCGCCGTTGGCGAACTCCAGGTCCAGTTCTTCCAGCTTGCGGTCCGGCATGTCGCCGCTGCGCTCGCGCACCGCGTGGATGATCGGCAACCGGGTCATGCCGACCGCCCGCCGGCGGCGCGTGCGCCGGCCGATACAATGTGCTGATGCAGGAACGTCTTCATGAATATGAAATGCTAGCAGACCCGACCGCCTCGCAGCTGTCCGGATTCTGGCGGGAGCGCGATCTTTCCGTGCTCTGGCACCCGTGCACGCAGATGCGCGAGCATCCGGGCACGCTGCCGCTGGTGCCGATCCACCACGGCAGCGGCGCGTGGCTGGTCGGCCACGACGGCCGCCACTACCTGGACGCGGTGAGCAGCTGGTGGACCAACCTGTTCGGCCATGCCGAACCGCGCATCGCCGCGGCCATCGCCGCCCAGGCCGGCGCGCTGGAACAGGTGATGCTGGCCGGGTTCACCCACGAGCCCGCGGTCAGGCTGGCCGAGCGGCTGCTGGACATCGCCCCGCGCGAGCCGGGACGCGCGCCGCTGACCAAGGTGTTCTACGCCGACAACGGTTCGGCCGGGGTCGAGGCGGCGCTGAAGATGGCCTTCCACTGGTTCCACAACCGCGGCGAACATGCGCGCACGCGCTTCATCGCGCTGGAGAACGGCTACCACGGCGAGACCATCGGCGCGCTGTCGGTCGGCGACATCCCGCTGTACCGGCAGGTCTACGCGCCGCTGCTCAAGGAAGCGCTGTTCGCGCCCTCGCCCGACGCCTGGCTGGCCGAGCCGGGACAGTCGCCAGCCGGGCGTGCCGAACAGGCCGCCGCCGGCCTGGCCGCGCTGCTGGAGCGCCACCCCGGCGAGGTCTGCGCGCTGATCCTGGAGCCGCGACTGCAGTGCGCCGGCGGCATGCGCATGCACGATCCGCTGTACCTGCGCCGCGCGCGCGAGCTGTGCGACGCCCACGGCGTGCTGCTGATCGCCGACGAGATCGCCACCGGCTTCGGCCGCACCGGCACGATGTTCGCGTTCGAGCAGGCCGGCACGATGCCCGACCTGATGTGCGTATCCAAGGGCCTGACCGGCGGCTTCCTGCCGCTGGCCGCGGTGCTGGCCACGCAGGCCATCTACGACGCGTTCCTGGACGATTCGCGCGAGCGCGCCTTCCTGCACTCGCACAGCTACACCGGCAATCCGCTGGCCTGCGCGGCGGCGCTGGCCTCGCTGGACATCTTCGCCAGCGACGGCGTGCTCGAGCGCAACCGCGCCACCGCCGAATCCATGCGCGCACTATCGGCCCCGTTTGCCGACCACCGCCACGTCGCCGACGTGCGCCAGGCCGGCATGGTGGTGGCGTTCGAGCTCACCCGCGACGGCGGCAAGGCCACTCCGTTCCCCGCCGCCGCGCGCATCGGCCTGCGCGCCTATCGCGCCGCCCTGCAACGCGGCGTGGTGCTGCGCCCGCTCGGCGACGTGCTGTACTGGATGCCGCCGTACTGCATCGACGCCGATCAGCTGGCGTTGCTGGCCGAGACCACTCTGGCGGCGATCGAGGAGGCCGTGGCATGCGCCTGACCCGTTGCCACGTTGACCAGCCGCTGCAGGCCGATGCCGAGCTGGTGTTGCCCGACGCCGCCGCACATCACCTCACCCGTGTGCTGCGCCTGCGCGAAGGCGACGCCTGCGTGCTGTTCAATGGTGACGGCTGCGACTACGACGCGCAGCTGAGCGCCGTCGGCAAGCGCGAGGCGCGGGTGCGCATCGTCGCCCGGCGCGAGCTGCACAACGAATCGCCGCTGCGCATCGTGCTGCTGCAGGGCATCGCCCGCGGCGAGAAGATGGACCTGATCCTGCAGAAGGCGACCGAACTGGGCGTGGCCGGTTTCGTGCCGGTGCTGGCCGAGCGCACCGAGGTCCGGCTCGACGCCGAGCGCGGCGCCAAGCGGCTGGCGCACTGGCAGGAGGTGATCGCCTCGGCCTGCGGGCAGTCCGGCCGCGCCCGCGTGCCGGCACTGCAGCCGCCGCGGCCACTGGCCGAGGCGGCCGGCCTGCTGGATGCCGCGTCGCTCAAGCTCACCCTCGATCCGCACGGCAAACACCGGCTGCCGACGCTGCAGGTGCCGCCGGCGATGGACGTGGTGGTGGCCATCGGTCCGGAAGGCGGCTGGTCGCCGCGCGACCGCGACACCCTCGCCGCGGCCGGTTTCAGCGGCCTGCAGCTGGGCCCGCGCGTGCTGCGTACCGAGACCGCGGGACTGGCCGCGATCGCGGCGCTGCAGGCCAGGTTCGGCGACCTCTAGGGATTCGAGTCAAGCGCTTGTGGAATCGTCGCTCCCGCGAGATGGGAACCCGGTGTATTTGCCCTGGAAGACGAGCCAGCGGGAATCTTTCGTGGCGGCGGATGTCACCGCCCAAGTCGCTGGGTCCCCGCCTGCGCGGGGACGACGAGCACAGGGATGGCGACGCACGATCCGTTTCCCGCGATTGCCAGTGTGGTCGCAAGGCCCCTGCCGCAAGCCCTTGCCGACCAGGCAGGAAAACTTCTCCGGACAGTGGTGCGCCTGCGCGGGGACGACGAGTTCGCTATTCCACGTATGAGCCGCGCCACTCCGGCCGACAGTTGCCACCGCTCCCACGGAAAAGCAGGATCCGGTTGTCAGCCAGCGGCGACGGGCAGGCGCTCGACCAGCGCGGCTTCCAGCGCATCCAGGTCCGGCAGCAACGCACTCTGCTCGCCCAGCAGCACGCGCATGTGCACGCCGGGCGGCAGCGTCTCCTCCGAGGCGTCGGCCAGCAGGCCGTCGCGCGGGATCGAGATCAGCTGCGGGAACGACTGCGTCAGCAGGGCGAAGTACGGCAGCTCCGGGTTGCCCCCCAGCGCCTTGAGCACGATCACCTTGTTGCTGGCGGCCACCAGTTCCTGGCCCAGCCCGGTGAAACGGGCGAACGCCAGCAGCGGCACCTTCCAGCCATGCCATGCGATCTCGCCGGCAAGCCAGGCCGGCGCGCCGGCCACCGGCTCGACCGGCACGCGCGACATCACCTCGGCCACCGTCGCGTTCGGCAGCAGCACGCGCTCGCTGCCCGACTGGATCAGGACTCCGCGGATTTCGTCGTTGCTGGCGTAGCTCATGCAGTATTCCCGGATCGATAGGTTGTGGGCTGGCTCAGGCGCCCCAGCGGTGCGCCAGCGACAGGGCCAGCTGCGTCGGATCGCCGCCGGGCAGGCCCTGCCCGGTCACGCGCGTGGCCGCGGTGGCGTCGTAACAGCCGTCCCCGCTCTGCCCGGCCACCCAGCCGCCCTGCGTGGCGAAGGCCAGCACGTCCGCGATCTGGCCGACGTCGGCCCCGCTGAGCACCAGCACCGCGCTTTCGCCGGGCGACAACGCCTCCAGCAGCGGATGCGCGGCGCGGTCGTCGACGAAGCGCAGCGCGCCTTCGGCCTCCTGCAGGCCGATATCGTCCGGCAGCACGTAGGCCTGCGCGGCCAGCACGGCCTGGCCGGCCTCGGCCAGCGCCACCGGCAAGGCCGACACGCGCGCGATCTGCCGCGCCAGGTTGCCGTATTGCCCGCCATCCAGGCGCAGCTGCACCAGTACCGGCCTGGCGAAATCGGACGGCAATGCGGCCAGCAGCCGGCGCACCGCGTCCGGCCCGCCGATGCCGGCCAGCAGCAGCACCGCGCCGCCGACCTCTGTCTGTGCCTGCGAGGTCTCCTGAGGTTCGAGGTCGACCAGCGACAGCCCGTCCAGCGATATCTCCGGCAGGGCCGATGCGGCGGGACGAGGCGCCTGCACCGGCTCCACGTCGTCGACCAGCGACCAGGTGCTGGAATCGGCCAGTGCCAGCGCGACGGCATCGGCCTGCGCCTCGCCGGCCTCCGCTGGCGACGGAGCGGCTACCGCCTGCAACGCGTCGGCCGGGATCTCGACCGAGGCGCCGAGCGCCTCCTCCACGTGGATGCCCAGCGTCGCCGCGGAATGCATCTGCGCCGGCGTGGACGGCAGGCCGGGTTCCGGCACCGATGCGGTGTCGTCCTCGGCACCGGGCGGCAGCACGTCGTCGCTGCCGCGCAGCTTGGCCATCAGGTGCCGGGCCCAGCGCTGCGCTTCCCAGCCTTCGCGGCGGGCGGCCAGTTCGGCCTCGTCAAAGATCACCGTCAGGCCCGGTGCGCTCAAGGCCGGCTGCAGCCGTTCCAGTGCGTCCTCGATGGCCGGCTCCAGCGCCACCAGCACCGCCACCGGTGCGGCTTCGGCCAGCGCCTGTCCGTCCAGCGCCTGCGGATCGTCCTCCAGTACGAGGCGGGCGCCGGCCTGCGCCAGCGCATCGCGCATGCGCTCGCGCGCACGGCCCTCGCGCGCCAGCAGCGCGACCGCCAGATCGAGGCTTCCGTCATTCGCGAGCACGGGCGATCCCCAGCAGGTCGTACACGTTACGCATCAGGTCCAGTTCCTGGTATGGCTTGCCCAGGTAGCGCTGGACGCCGATTTCGAAGGCGCGCTGGCGGTGCTTGTCGCCGCTGCGCGAGGTGATCATCACGATGGGCACGTCCTTGTAGCGGGGATCGGCACGCATGTGGGTAGCCAGCTCGTAGCCATCCATGCGCGGCATCTCGATGTCCAGCAGCATCAGGTCGGGCACGCGCTCTTCCAGCAGCTCCAGTGCCTCGACGCCGTCGCGCGCGGTCGCCACTTCCAGGTTGTGGCGTTCCAGCACGCGGCCGGTGACCTTGCGCATGGTCAGCGAATCGTCCACCACCATGACCAGCGGCGTCTGCCGCTGCTGGGCCTGCCGGGTCTCGACCACCGGCGCCTGCGGCTGCACCAGGAAGCGGCGCACCAGCGGCGCGACGTCGAGGATGACCACCACGCTGCCGTCACCGGTGATGGTGGCGCCGTAGATGCCGGGCACCGAAGCGATCTGCAGGCCGACCGGCTTGACCACGATCTCGCGGTTGCCGAGCACCTGGTCGATCGCCACCGCCGCGCGCAGTTCGCCGGCGCGCACCAGCAGCAGCGGAACCTGCGGCTGTCCCTCGGCCGTGGCCGCGCCCTGGCCCACCAGCGAGCCGAGGTTGTATAGGGTGTAGTCCTCGCCACCGTAGTGGTAGCCGCCCTCGCCCGACTCGAAACGGCTGCGGCCGATGCGGCCGATGCCGCTGACCGAGGCCACCGGCACCGCGAACTGGGTGTCGCCGACGCGCACGAACACCGCCTGGGTGACCGCCAGCGTCTGCGGCAGGCGCAGCACGAAGGTGACGCCCCTGCCGGTGACCGAGTGGATGTCCACCGAGCCGCCGAGCTGGCGTACCTCGTTGCGCACCACGTCCATGCCGACGCCGCGCCCGGCGAGCTGGCTGACCTGGTCGCTGGTGCTGAAGCCGGACGCGAAGATCAGCGCGTCCAGCTCGCTGTCGCGCAACTGCGCGCCGGCGTCGATCAGGCCGCGCTGCTCGCCGCGGCGACGGATCGCCTCGCGGTCCAGCCCGGCGCCGTCGTCGGCCACTTCCAGCACGATTTCCGAACCCTCGCGGCGCAGGCGGATGGCGATGGTGCCCTCCTCCGGCTTGCCGGCGGCACGGCGCTGCTCCGGCGTTTCCAGGCCGTGGGCCACGGCGTTGCGCAGCATGTGTTCCAGCGACGCGACCATGCGGTCGAGCACGTTGCGGTCGAGCTCGCCATGGGTGCCGTCGAGGGTGAGCTGCACCTGCTTGCCGGTATCGCCGGCGGCCTGCCGCACCACGCGGCGCAGGCGCGGCACCAGGCCGTCGAACGGCACCATGCGCGCGCGCATCAGGCCGTCCTGCAGCTCCGAGCTCACGCGCGACTGCTGCTGCAGCAGGCTGTCGTACTGCCGCGCCAGGTCGTCGAGCACGCCCTGCAGGCCGCCCAGGTCGGCCGCGGACTCGTTGAGCGCGCGGCTGAGCTGCTGCAACGTGGAGAAGCGGTCCAGCTCCAGCGGGTCGAAGGTCTGGTCGCTGTTGTCCTGCTCGCGCTGGTAGCGGGCGACGATCTGCGCCTCGGTTTCCAGGTCCAGGCGCCGCAGCTGGTCGCGCAGGCGCGCGTTGGTGCGGTCGAGCTCGGCCATGGCGCCGCGGAAGGCACCCAGCTGCTGCTCCAGGCGCGAGCGGTAGATCGCCACTTCGCCGGCGTAGTTGACCAGGTTGTCGAGCAGGTCCGCGCGTACGCGCACCTGTTCGTGCGGCGCACGTGCCGGGTCCTCCTCGCTTCCGGCCTGCTCCTGCACCGGCGGCGACAGTTCGCCCACCGGAACGGCCTGCGGCTCGGCGACGGCCTGTGCCTCGGGCTCGGCGGTGACGGGCTCGGCAACCGCGGCCACGGCCTCGTCGGCCTGCACCGGCGACGGCACGTCATCGAGCAGCGGCTCGCCACCCTGCGCCCGCAGGTTGAAGGCGTCCACCAGGTCCTGCGGCATCGCGACCGCACGGTGGGCGCCGGTGCGGGTGAGCAGCTGGTGCAGGCGATCGAAGCCACGCTCGAGCAGGTGCAGGTCGTTGCGTCCCAGCTCGGTGCGACGGTCGGCCACGCCTTCCAGCAGCGACTCGATGCTGTGGCCGAGGTCGCCGATGGCGTTGATGCCGGCCATGCGCGCGCCGCCCTTGAGCGTATGCAGGTCGCGCTGCAGCCCGGCCAGCAGTTCGCGGTCCTGCGGGTTGTCGCGCAG
>JAFADB010000112.1 GCA_023425225.1 Pseudomonadota bacterium | reverse complement strand
AGCGAGAGCGAGGTGGACAGCGAGCAGCCGGTCAGCCACAGCCCCAGACACAGGGCCGGCAGGCCGGCAAGCACGAGCAGGCGTTTCATGGAGGCGGGCACGGCATTGCGGTCGTGCAGGCTAGCGGTACCGTGCCCGTGCCATCTACCACGCCCGGATGACAGTTGGGTGACAGTGCGGCCAGCGTTCAGCGCCGGGGCCGCAGGCCGCAGCGGGCGCGGACGTGGCGCCGACCTGCCCAGCTGTCGCGGGACGCCGGGGGTTCCGTTGCCGTCCACAAGGCCGGACCGATACCGGCTGGAGGAACCCACACCCGGAAAGCCTGGCCCCGTCGTCCCCGCTTTCGCGGGGATGACGAGGGTCCGGCGCGCAAGCCTCGATCCGGATTGCGAAGGACCCTAGACCTCGCGCAGCGCCACGGTGATCGGCAGCCGCGCCGCGCGCAGCGCCGGGAACAGGCCGCCGACCATGCCGATGCCCAGCGCCCACTTCAGCCCGCTCCACAGCAGTTCCGGCGAGACCCGGAACTGGAACACCACCTGGCTGAAGTTGTTGCCCAGCGTGGACACGCTGTAGTTGTTGAACAGCAGCCAGGCCACCAGCCCGCCCAGCAGTCCGCCCAGCAGCGCCAGCAGCATCGTCTCCAGCATGATCGCGGTCACCACCGGCAGGCCGCGGAAGCCGATCGCGCGCATCGTGGCGATCTCTCTCGCGCGCGTCGCCACCGCCGCGTACATGGTGTTGAGCGCGCCGAACACCGCGCCCACCGCCATGATCGCGCCGATCACCGTGCCGAGGATGGTCAGCAGCTTGCTCAGGCCGCCGCCCTGCTTGCCGTAGTAGGCGCGGGTGGTCTCCACGTCGAGCTTGAGCCGCGGGTCGGCCGCCATCGCCGTCTTGAACTGCTCGAAGCCGGCCTTGCCGTCGGTCTTGACCGTGATCGACTGGTAGGCGCGGCGGTTGTAGGTCGAGCCCAGCGTCTCGGCGTCGGTCCACAGCTCAGAGTCATGCGCGTCGCCGGAGGCGAACACGCCCACCACCGTCCAGTCCTGGTTGCCCATGCGCAGCGTCCGGCCCACTTCCAGCCCGCGGAACTGGCCCTGCGCGCCCTTGCCGACGACCAGCTCGCGCAGGCCCGGTTCGAAGCGCCGGCCCTGCACGATCTTCATCTTGTCGTGCACGTTCCAGGCCTGCTCGCCGACACCGCGGAACTGCACGTTGGCGTCGGTGCCGTCGGCCCGCGAGGGCAGGTTGACCACCTGCGACAGCTCCGGCGACAGCAGCGGACGGTTGTCGGCGCCGCGGGCGATGCCGGGCAGGCTGGCCACCAGCGGCAGCTGGTCGCGCATGATGACCGAGTTGGTCTCGGCCTGAGAGCCGCCGCGCAGCACGATCGCGCTGGTGTCGTCGCCGGTGCTCTCGAGCGTGGCCTTGAAGCCCTCGCCCATGGCCAGCATCGCCACCAGCACGCCGACCACGCCGGCGATGCCGACGATGATCACCGACGAGGCGCCCCAGCGCCGCGGCAGGCTGGCGATGCCGATGCGGGTGGCCGCCAGCGCCAGGCGGCCGCTGCGGGTGAGCGCCAGCCACAGCACCAGCGCCACCGCCAGCGCCGCCACCAGGTACCACGGCAGCGCGATCCACACCGCCAGCGCGAGGGCGAGCAGCACGATCGCCACCAGGTTCCACAGCCATTGCTTGTTCATTGCCGAGCTTCCTCGAATGTATGGGGCCACCATCCACGGCGCGCGGGCGCCGCTTGCCGATGCGCCTGCCCGCGCGCGCCGCCGCCGGCCGGATCAGCGCCCGGCCAGCGCATCGACGATCTTCAGCCGCTTGGCGCGCAGCGCCGGCAGCACGCCCACCACCACGCCGATCAGCACGATCAGCCCCGCACCGACCAGCCAGGTCTGCAGCGGCACCCGGCCCGGCAGCATGCCGCCGCTGGCCGCGGCCACGCCGGGCAGGATCGCCGCCGCCAGGCCCAGGCCGATCACGCCGCCCAGCCCCACCAGCAGCACCGATTCCACCAGCACCAGCGTCAGCACGATGCCGTCGCTGAAGCCCAGTGTCTTGAGCGTGGCCAGCTCCGGGATGCGCTCGCGCACCGCCTGCGCCATGGTGTTGCCGGTCAGCAGCAGCAGGGTGAAGAACACCGCGCCCATGATCGAGGTGACGATCATGCCGATGTCGGCGAACTGCTTGACGAAGGCCTGCTGGAACGCCGACTCGGTCTGGCTCTTGGTCTCGTGGTCGGAGTTGGCCGACAGCGCGTCGATGGCCTGCGCCACCCGCGAGGCGTGGTCGGGATTGTCCAGCGTCACCGTGTACCAGCTGACCTGGCCCTTGATGTAGTCGTTGGCCTCGTCGAAGTAGGCCCAGTTCATCATCAACTGGCTCTCCTCGTTGCCGGCGATGGCGCGGTCCTTGGAGCGGAAGATGCCCACCAGCTGCAACGGCCAGTCGTTGCTGCCGCTGCGCGGGAAGATGGTGGCCTGCAGCGGGATGGTGTCGCCGATCTTCCAGCCGTGCTTGTTGGCCAGCGTCTCGCCCACCACCGCGCCGGTGCGCGTGTCCTGGAACGCCTTGAGCTGGTCGGCCGGCAGCTGCAGGTTGCTGTAGACGTCGAAGTAGTTCGGCGCCACCGAGAAGTTGGGGAAGAAGTTGCGGGCGTCCTGGTAGATGCCGCCGAACCACATGCCGTAGGTCACCTGGCGCACGCCGGGCACCGTCTCGATCTGCCGCTGCAGGCTGATCGGCAGGCTCTGGGTGATCGACAGCCGCGAGGCCACCACCAGGCGGTTGGCGCCGTCCACCGCGCCGCCGGAGTTGAACGCCACGCGCACCGAATCGAGCATGCCGTAGAGCAGGAACGCGGCCACCACCGACAGCAGCGTCAGCGAGGTGCGCGTCTTGCTGCGGAACAGCTGCGCCCAGATCAGCGAGAAGTATTTCATCGCGGTTCTCCTGCGCTCAGTGCGCGGCCGGTTCGGCGACCAGCTCGCCCTTGTCCAGGTGGATGGTGTGGGTGGCGTACTCGGCCGCCTTGGGATCGTGGGTGACCATGATGATGGTCTTGCCGTGCTCGCGGTTGAGCTGCTGCAGCAGGCCCAGCACCTCCTCGGCCGAGTGCCGGTCCAGGTCGCCGGTGGGCTCGTCGCAGATCAGGAAGGTCGGGTCGGAGACGATGGCGCGGGCGATCGCCACGCGCTGCTGCTGGCCGCCGGACAGCTCGTTGGGGCGATGGTCGGCGCGGTCGGCCAGGCCCACTAGCGTCAGCGCGATCTGCGCGCGGCGGCGGCGTTCGGCGGCATTGAGTTTGGTCAGCAGCAGCGGCAGCTCGACGTTCTTCTGCGCGCTGAGCATCGGCATCAGGTTGTAGAACTGGAACACGAAGCCGACGTGGTGGCTGCGCCAGGCCGACAGCTGGCCGGCGCTCATGCGGTCGATGCGCTGGCCCTCGATCTCGATTTCGCCGGAGCTGGGCGTGTCCAGTCCGCCGATCAGGTTGAGCAGGGTGGTCTTGCCCGAGCCGGACGGGCCCATCAGCGCGACGAAGTCGCCGGCCTCGATGTCCAGGTCGATGCCGTGCAGCACCTGGACCTTCTCCGGGCCGCGCTGGTAGGTCTTGGTGATGTCGCGCAGGGTGACGAGGGTGGACATGGCGGTTCCTCATGGATGGAGTTGCGTTCCGGCCGGGGCGCATGGTGCGCCGGCCGATTGGATCGGGATGTTGCCCTTGCCGTTGCTCTGGCCCTTTCCCCCTCCCTTGCGCGCAGCGCAGGGGAGGGCCGGGGAGGGGTGCTGTTGTTGTTGCTGTTGTTCCTGCCTTGGCTTCTGACGGCCCTCCGAGGGTTCCCGGCGGATCCGCCGCTTTAGGAAGAGACCAGGCAACAGCCAAAGGCACCCCTCCCCAGCCCTCCCCTGCGCTGCGCGCAAGGGAGGGAGTAACCGGCCTTACCTCGGCGCCTCGTCCAGCTTCACCCGGGCACCGTCCTCCAGTTCCTGCGGCGGATCGACCACCACCGTCTCGCCCGCGGCCAGGCCCGACAGCACCTGCCGGTCCTTGCCCATGTCGATGCCGGTCTTCACCTCGCGCTGCTCGACACGGTCGTCGTCCTTCAGCGCGAACGCCACCGTCCTGCCGTCGCGCTGCACCAGCGCGGTGGCCGGCACGCGCACGCCCTGCGGCGTGTCCTGCTGCTGTTCCTGCGGCTTCTCCAGGAAGCTCACCCGCACGCCCATGTCCGGCACGATGCGCGGGTCCTTCACCTTGATCGCCACGCGCACCTTCACCGTGGCCTTGCCGCGGTCGGCGGCCGGGATGATGGCGATCACCTCGGCCGGGATCTTCCAGTCCGGATAGGCGTTGAGCACGACCTCGGCCGGCATCTTCGGCTGCACGCGGCCGATGTAGGCCTCGCCGACCTCCACCTCCACCTCCAGCGAATCCATGTCGACGATGGTGCCGATGCCGGTGCGGGTGAAGCCGCCGCCGGCCGACAGCGGCGAGACGATCTCGCCCGGCTGCGCCGCCTTGGCGGTGACCACGCCGGCGAACGGCGCGCGCACGATGTTGTTGTCCACGTTGAGATCGGAGATGGCCAGCTGGTCGCCGGCCACCTGCACGTTGCGCTGCGCGCTCTGCAGCTGCGCCCGCAGCGCGTCGCGCTGGGCCACCGCCTGGTCGTACTGCGAGCGCGACACCAGCTGTTGCGCCACCAGCGACTGCAGCCGGCGGGCGTCGGCCTCGGCCTGGGTCAGCTGCGCCTGCACGTTGCCGACCTGGCTGCGCGCGGCATGCAGCTGCGAGGCCGCCAGCCGGCGCTGGGCGTCGGCATCGATCGGGTCGAGCGTGGCCATCACCTGGCCTTCCTCCACCTGCATGCCTTCCTCGATCATCACCTCGCGCACCTTGCCGGTGATCTTGGCCGAGACCGTGGCCATGCGCCGGGCCACCACGTAGCCGCTGGCGTCGAGCACCGAGGCCGAGGAGGCGCCCGGGGCGATCGCCACCACCGGCGCGGTCTGCACCGGCAGTGCGGTCCTGCGCCCCAGCAGCAGCCAGGCGGCCACGGCCAGCAGCAGCGCCACGACCACGACGATGGCGACGATCCAGCCGCGGCGACGTCCGGATGGCGGCTCACCCGCGGGCGCGGCCTTGCGGTCGATGCGGAGTTCCTTCAGCAGGTCGGCGGATGCATTCATCGATTGGGCGGAATCCTTCGGAGGGGCCGAGTGTGACCGTGACGGCGGCGCGAGTCCAAGCTGCCGGAAGTCACGACATGCGCGGCGACGGCGACCGCAGCATGCCCGGGGGCCGTGGCCGCCACCAGTGACAGGTGTCACCGGCGATCGCTGACGGCCATGACTGCAGGCGCCGACGTCAATGCGCCACGCTGGGCCACCGTCCACGCAGGAGTCCGCCGATGCACCCATGTCTCCCGCCACCGCTCGCCAGCCTGCACGGCGCGCACAAGCGATTTGCTGCACTGCACGCCGTGCGCGGCGTCGATCTGCAGGTCCACGCCGGCCAGCTGCTCGCGCTGCTGGGCGGCAACGGCGCCGGCAAGAGCACCAGCATCGGCCTGCTGCTCGGCCTGCATCGGCCGGACGCCGGGCAGGCGCTGCTGTCGGGCCGTCCCGCCAGCGAGCGCCGTGCGCGCCAGGACATCGGCGTGATGCTGCAGTCCGCCGGACTGCCCGAGGTGCTGCGCGTGCGCGAGCTGCTCGAACTGACCCGCCGCTACTACCCGGACCCTCGCAGCATCGCCGATTGCGTGGCGCTGGCCGGGCTGGAAGGCCTGCTCGAGCGCCGCTACGGCCAGCTCTCCGGCGGCCAGCAGCGTCGCGTGCAGTTCGCGCTGGCGATCTGCGGCCGTCCGCGGCTGCTGTTCCTCGACGAGCCCACCACCGGCCTGGACATCGACGCCCGGCAGCGGCTGTGGCGCTCGATCGGCGATCTGGTCGGTGCCGGCTGCGGCGTGCTGCTGACCACCCACTACCTGGAGGAAGCCGAGGCGCTGGCCGACCAGGTGGTGGTGCTGGAGCAGGGCACGGTGGTGGCCCGCGGCGGCATCGACGAGGTGCGCGGCCGGGTCGCGGTGTCGCAGGTGCGCTGCCGCACCGTGCTGGACGCGGCGCAGGTGGCGCGCTGGGCCGAGGTGCAGGCGGTGGCGGCCGACGACGCGCACCTGCGGATCACCACCGCGCATGCCGAGGCCACCGTGGCGCGGCTGCTGGCCGCCGATCCGCAACTGGACCGGCTGGAGGTGCGGCGCGCCGGGCTGGCCGACGTGCTGCGCGAACTGGCCGGCGTGCGGGAGGCGGCATGAACGCCTCCCTGTCCGCCGCGCCGCAGTGGCCGATCTACCTGGCCGAGGCCCGTTGCGAGCTGCTGCGCGTGCTGCGCACGCCGGCGTTCGCGATCCCGTCGCTGCTGTTTCCGCTGCTGTTCTACCTGCTGTTCGGCGTGCTGCTCGGCCGCGGCAACGCCTCGGTCTACCTGCTCGCCACCTACGGCGTGTTCGGGGCGATGGCGCCGGGCCTGTTCGGCTTCGGTGTCGCCCTGGCGATCGACCGCGAGCGCGACCTGCTCACGCTCAAGCGCGCGCTGCCGGCACCTCCGGCGGCCTGGCTGCTGGCT
Source organism: Pseudomonadota bacterium (assembly GCA_023425225.1). Classification (GTDB taxonomy): domain Bacteria; phylum Pseudomonadota; class Gammaproteobacteria; order Xanthomonadales; family Xanthomonadaceae; genus MMGLT7. Next base: position 4,269 of record JAFADB010000112.1, on the reverse strand, counting down.
CGGGTGCTGATGGCCATGGCCTTCGCGCTGGTGATCGGCCTCCTGCTGCTGGCCGCCGGCATGCTGCTGGGGCACGTGGCGCTGTCGCCCGGACAGATGCTGGGACTGGTGGCGGTGGACGTGCTGGCGGCGCTGCCGTTCTGCGCCATCGGCCTGCTGGTCGGCACCCTGGCGCCGGCATCGGCGGCGCCGGCCATCGTCAACCTGGTGTACCTGCCGATGGCGCTGCTGTCGGGATTGTGGCTGCCGCTGTCGCTGTTGCCGCCGGTCTTTTCCGCCCTGGCGCCACTGTGGCCGTCCTGGCACCTGGCGCAGCTGGCGCTGCAGGTGGCAGGGCAGCCGGCGCAGGGCTCGATGCCGTCGCACCTGGCGGTGCCGCTGGCCACCGCGGGGCTATGCTTGGCGCTGGCGCAGCGGCGGCTGCGGCGTGGCTGATGCCGGGCGGAGGCGCGCATGCAGGAACACCATGCACACACATCGCACATGACCCGGGCCCTGCCGTCATGGCTGCGCCCGGCGCCGGATTCGATCCTGGCCGACACCCTGCGCCAGGGCAAACCGGCGTGGATCGAGGCGGTGCACCTGCTGTGGACGGTGTGGGTGTTCGTGGTGCCGATATTCAGCCCGCGCGGCTACGACCTGCGCTGGGCGGTGCTGACCCTGCTTACCTATCCGCTGTTCCTGGCGCTGTACGCCGGCACCCTGCTGCTGCCGCGGCGCCGGGTCGGGATCTGCGCGCTGGCGATGATCGCGCTGGCGATGGCGCTGTTCCGCTGGTACCCGTCGGCGCTGACCTACTTCGTGTTCGGCTGCGTCATGCTCGGCGGCGCCTGCCCGCGCCCGCTGTGGCAGCGCCTGCTGCAGATCGCGCTGGCCAACGCGGCACTGCTGGGGCTGGCGCGGCTGCTCGGCTATCCCTGGTCGGTGCTGGCCTGGATGCCGGTGACCACGCTGGTCGTCGGCACGCTGGTGCACGTGGAGCGGCAGAACCAGCGCACCGCCGCGGCGCTGAAGCTGTCGCACGAGGAGGTACGGCGCCTGGCCGCCACCGCCGAGCGCGAGCGCATCGGCCGCGACCTGCACGACCTGCTCGGGCACACGCTGTCGCTGGTGGCGCTCAAGGCCGACTTGGCCGGGCGCCTGGTCGAACGCGATCCGGGAGCCGCGCGGCGCGAGATCGACGAGGTCGCGCGGGTCTCGCGCGAGGCCTTGGCACAGGTGCGCCACGCGGTGACCGGCATCCGCGCCGCCGGGCTGGCCGCGGAGCTGGCCTCGGCGCACCTGCTGCTGGAAACCGACGGCATCGTGCTGTCCTACGCGCTGCCTGACGCGCCGCTGCCGCCGGAGCTGGAAACCGTGCTGGCGCTGGCGGTGCGCGAGGCGGTCACCAACGTGCAGCGCCATGCGCACGCCCGGCGCGTGCGCGTCGACGTGTCGCAGGAGCGCGGCCAGGTGGTGCTGAGCGTCGACGACGACGGCCGCGGCGGCGACATCGTCCCGGGCAACGGCCTGCGTGGCATGCACGAGCGCCTGCGCCTGCTGGGCGGGGAGCTGCGGGTGGATTCGCGGCGCGGCCAGGGCACGCAGCTGCAGGCGTGCCTGCCGCTGCCTGCCGCGCTGGCGCCGGGCGACGCGCCGTCGGCGGGCTGAGCCACGCTCTGCTACCGTGCCGGCGGGAACGGGTGCGAGGAGGCGAGGCGATGCGCGTGCTGCTGGCCGAGGACCAGGCGATGCTGCGTGGCGCGCTGGCCGCGCTGCTGGCGCTGGAGGACGACATCGAGGTGGTCGGCAGCGTCGGCGACGGCGAGAGCGCCTGGCGCGAACTGCAGCGGTTGGCGCCCGACGTGCTGGTCACCGACATCGAGATGCCGGGCCTGAGCGGGCTGGACCTGGCCCAGCGCATCCATCGCCAGGCGCTGGCGGTGCGGGTGGTGATCGTCACCACCTTCGCCCGCCCCGGCTTCCTGCGCCGCGCGCTCGATGCCGGCGTGGCCGGCTACCTGCTCAAGGACGCGCCGGCCGAGAAGCTGGCCCAGGCGCTGCGCCAGGTGCAGCGCGGCGGCCGCGCGATCGACCCGCAGCTGGCGCTGGAAGCGTGGTCGGAGGCCGACCCGCTCAACGATCGCGAGCGCCAGGTGCTGCGGCTGGCCGGCGAGGGGCGCTCGGCCAACGAGATCGCCGACCAACTGGGGCTATCCCACGGCACCGTGCGCAACTACCTGTCCGAATGCATCGGCAAGCTCGGCGTCGGCAACCGCATCGAGGCCGCCCGCCTGGCCAGGCAGAAAGGCTGGCTGTAGTAGCATGCGGGCCTTCGAGGTGCCGGCAGGGGCGGTGCCGCGCCCGACTCCTCCCCTCGTCCGCTACCCCCCCCATGGCCCGTAAGTACTTCCTAGCCCGCCATCTCGGCCCGCTGCTGGCGAGCGCGATCTTCATCGCCATCGGCGTCGGCGTGAGCCTCGGCGCCGACCGCTTCGTCAGCGATGCCGACTGGGTCGCGCACACGCAGGGCGTGATCGCGCGCATCGACCAGGTCGATGCCAACCTGCGCGACCTCGAGGCGGCGCAGCGCGGCTACATGCTGACCGGGCGCGTGCCCACGCTGGCGGACTACTACGCCGCGCGCGAACGCATGCCGGCGCTGATCAAGCGGCTGGGCGAGGCGCTGCAGGACAATCCGCAGCAGACCGAGCGGTTCCGGCGCCTGGACCAGCTGCTGCAGAAGCGCCAGCAGCAGATCGCCGCCACCCTGGCGGTGTACCAGAGCCAGGGGATATCGGCGGTGGCCGGGGTCATCCACGAGGACGTGCGCGCCACCGCCGAGTCCGTGCGTGCGCTGCTGGCCGAGATGGTCCAGACCGAGACCGAACTGCTGCACCAGCGCGACCGCTCCAGCCACAACAGCGCGCTGCTGCTCAAGGTGCTGGCGATGGCGGGCATCCCGTTCGGCATCGCCGTGATCGCCATGGTCTACGTGATGATGCTGCGCGAGAACCGCCGCCGCCGCCAGGCCGAGCAACGCACGCTGGAGGGCAACCGGCGGCTGCGCGAGTCGGTGCAGGAGCTGCAGTCGGCCGCCACCGACCTGCGGGAGCTGAGCCAGTTCGCCAGCATGCTGCAGAGCTGCACGCGCAGCGAGGAGGCCTTGCAGCTCACCACCCACGTGATGGTGCGGCTGCTGCCGGGCACCGGCGGCAGCATCTATCGCGTGCGCGCCTCGCGCGACTACGCCGAGGCGCTGGCGCACTGGGGCGGCCACGCGCTGGCCTCCGAGGACATGCTGCCGGTGGACGACTGCTGGGCGCTGCGCCGCGGCCAGCCCTACCTGGCACGCAGCCGCAGCGGCGACGTGTTCTGCGCGCACGTGCACGCGCCGGTCCCGGAGGGCGCCGCCAGCGCCTGCATCCCGCTGATGGCGCAGGGCGTGCAACTGGGCTTCATCTTCGTCTCCGCGCCCGACGAAGGCTTCATGTCGCGCCTGCACATCATCGACACCGCCGCCGAGCAGCTGGCGATGGGGCTGTCCAACCTGCAGCTGCAGGAGCGCCTGCGCATCCAGTCCATCCGCGACCCGGTCACCGGCCTGTTCAACCGCCGCTATCTGGAGGAGTCGCTGGGGCGCGAACTGGCGCGCTGCCAGCGCCGCGGGCTGCCGCTGGCGCTGATGATGCTCGACCTGGACCACTTCAAGCGCTTCAACGACACCCATGGCCATGCCGGCGGCGACGCGCTGCTGGTCGGGCTGGGCAAGCTGCTGCAGGGACTGTCGCGGCAGGAGGACATCGCCTGCCGCTACGGCGGCGAGGAGTTCACCCTGATCCTGCCCGAGGCCTCGCCCGAGGCGGCGATGGCGCGTGCCGAGCAGATCCGCGTGGCGGTGTCCGAGCTGCGGGTACAGCACCTGGGCACGGAGCTGCCGGCGGCCACCGTGTCCATCGGCGTGGCCGGGCTGCTACCGCACGACAACACCCCCGAATCGCTGCTACAGCGTGCCGACGCGGCGCTGTACGCGGCCAAGCGCAACGGCCGCGACCGGGTGGTGCTGGCCGACTGAGGTCGGTCCGTCCCGTCGCCCGTTCCCGGCCGATGCCAGCGCCGTGCCGCGGCCTCGGATGGCTACAGCAAGAGCTGGCGCGGGCGCGTCAGAACGGCAGCGGGTCCCACAGCACGTCGCGGCCGACCTCGGCGATGTCGCGCTTGCCGCACAGCGCCATGCTCACGTCCAGCTCCTTGCGCAGGATCTCCAGCGCCAGCGTGACGCCGTCGCGG
>JAFADB010000146.1 GCA_023425225.1 Pseudomonadota bacterium | reverse complement strand
CGCCGACGCCCCCAGCGCGCGCAGCAGTCCGCGCGCCTTGGCGCGGGTTTCCTCCAGCTCCCGCTGCGGTTCGGAATCAAAGACGATGCCGGCACCGGTGCGGAAGCAGGCACGGCTCCCCGCGACTTCGGCGCTGCGGATCAGGATGTTGAGGTCCAGGTCGCCATCGCGGTTGAGCCAGCCGAAGGCGCCGGTATAGGCGCCGCGCGGGGTGCGCTCCAGCTCGGCGATGATCTGCATGCAGCGCACCTTGGGACAGCCGGTGATGGTGCCGCCCGGAAACACCGCGGCGATCACCTCGCCCGGCGTGACATCCGCACGCAGCCGCCCGCGCACGTTGCTGACGATGTGGTGGACGTGGGCGTAGCTCTCCACCGTCATCAGTTCGTCCACCTGCACGCTGCCCGGCGTGCAGATGCGCCCCAGGTCGTTGCGCTCCAGGTCGATCAGCATCACGTGCTCTGCGCGTTCCTTGGGATGGCCGACCAGTTCGCGGATGCGCGCGGCATCGTCGTCGCCGGCAAAGCGCGCGCGGGTGCCGGCGATCGGCCGGGTCTCGGCCACCTCGCCCCGTACCGAGACCAGCCGTTCGGGCGAGGAGCTGACCACGGCACGTCCCTGCGCGACGAACAGGCCGGCGAACGGTGCCGGGTTGGCCGTGCGCAGGCGTGCGTGCAACGCCGCCGGCGACAGCGGCGCGCCGAAGCGCGCCTGCCAGGCCCGCGAGATGTTGGCCTGGAACACGTCTCCGGCACGCAGGTAGTCCAGCACGCGTTCCACGCCGGCGGTGAAGCGCGCCGGGTCATCCTCGTCGATGGCCAGCGGCGCCTCCCAGGCCGGCAACGGCGGCAGCGCCATTGCCGCCGCCACATCGGCGACGAGGCGTTCGAGCAATGGTTCCTGCCCCGCTTCGACCACGGCGAAACACGTGCCGTCGCGGCGGTCGCGCAGCAGCGCCGCAGGACAGCGCAGCGCCAGCGCGGCCGGCAGGCCATCGGCGCGCATCGGCAGCGCCAGCACCGGCTCCACCTGCGCCGCCAGTTCGTAGTCCAGCAACAGCGCCCAGCCGCCGCGAAACGGCGGCGAAGTCGACGCGGCCACGTCGATGCGCTCCGCTCGCCATGCGGCGTCCAGCGCTTCCAGGAAGCTGCCGGCGACCGTCGCGCCGCGCAGGTCGCGAACCCGACCATCTGCCTCCAGGCGCAGGCCGCCGCCGTCGGTCATCAACAGCAGGTCCCAGCGCCCATGCTCGGTGCCGGAGGCGGTGGATTCGTACAGCGCCGGATAGCGCCGCGGCGCGAGGCGATGCAGCGCCAGCAGGTCGGTATCGGCGCGCAGGGGTCGAATGAGGGTCATCGGCCTGGAGTGATGGGGGGATGCGCGGTGGCGCGGTTGTCCCTTCCGGCTTCCGGAGAGCCCGCTTCCAGGAAAGCCCGAATCTTCATCCTCTCTCCTTCTCCCGCTTGCGGGGGAAAGAGCCTGCCCCCGCGAAGGCGGGCGTGCACGAAGGGCGGATGGGGGCTGTTCGGAACATCGGGAAGCAACAGCAAAAGCCCCTCATCCGGCGCTACGCGCCACCTTCCCCCGCAAGCGGGGGCCGTGGTCCCGCTTGCGGGAGAAGGGAAGGTGCTCCGGACATGGAGATGACAGCCGGGCGGCTTCAGATGCGCTTGAACACCAGCGTGCCGTTGGTGCCGCCGAAGCCAAAGCCGTTGGACATGGCCACGTCGATCTTCTTCTCGCGCGCCACGTTGGGCACGTAGTCCAGGTCGCAGCCTTCGCCCGGCTCGTCCAGGTTGATCGTCGGCGGGATGATGCCGTCGTGGATCGCCATCACCGAGAAGATCGCCTCCACGCCGCCGGCCGCGCCCAGCAGGTGGCCGGTCATCGACTTGGTCGAGCTGACCATGGCCTTGTAGGCGTGGTCGCCCAGCGCGCGCTTCATCGCCATGGTCTCGGCCAGGTCACCGAGCGGCGTGGAAGTGCCGTGGGCGTTGAGGTAGTCCACCTGCTCGGCGTTGATGCCGGCATCGCGCAGCGCGTTGAGCATGCTGCGCGCCGCGCCTTCGCCGTCCTCGCTCGGGGCGGTCATGTGGTAGGCGTCGGAACTGGCGCCAAAGCCGATCAGCTCGGCATAGATGCGCGCGCCGCGGGCCTTGGCATGCTCGTACTCCTCCAGCACCAGCACGCCGGCGCCGTCGCCGAGCACGAAACCGTCACGGTCCTTGTCCCACGGCCGCGAGGCCCTGGTCGGCTCGTCGTTGCGGGTGGACATGGCCTTCATCGAGCAGAAGCCGCCCACCGAGGTCGGCGAGGAACCGCGCTCGGCGCCGCCGGCCAGCATCACGTCGGCGTCGCCGTGCTGGATCATGCGCATCGCCGTGCCGATGGAATGGTTGGCGGTCGCGCAGGCGGACACCGCCGAGAACGTCGGCCCCTTCAGCCCCTTGATGATGCTGACCTGGCCGGGAAGCATGTTGATGATGGTGCTGGGGACGTAGAACGGGGAGATCTTGCGCGCCCCGCCCTCGTGGAACTTGATGGTCTGCTCCTCGATGCCGAGCAGGCCGCCAATGCCCGAACCCAGGATCGCGCCCACGCGCTCGGCGTTGGCCTCGGTGATCTCCAGGCCCGAGTCGTCCAGCGCCATGAACGAGGCGCCGACGCCGTAGTGGATGAACGGGTCCATCCGCTTGGCGTCCTTGGCGGACACGAACTTGGTCGGATCGAAGTCGCGGATCTCGCCGGCAATCCGGGTGGTGAACTGCGACGCATCGATCTGGGTGATCGGGCCGATGCCCGAGCGTCCGTTGACGATGCCTTCCCAACTGCTGGCCAGGTCATTGCCCAGCGGCGACACCATGCCCATGCCGGTAACGACGACACGACGACTCATTGCGGATTCTCCTGACCCGTTCACTGGAGGGTCGACCCTGTAAAAGCACAGGGCCGCATGCGCGGCCCCATGGATGTGTCACGCGACAGCCGCGGACGCGCTCGCCCGGCCGCCGCGAGGCAACACGCGTCAGCTCTTGACGTGCGCGGTGACGTAGTCGATGGCCTGCTGGACGGAGGTGATCTTCTCGGCCTCTTCGTCCGGGATCTCGCACTCGAATTCTTCCTCGAGCGCCATCACCAGCTCGACGGTATCCAGCGAGTCGGCACCGAGGTCATCGACGAACGATGCGCTGTTGGTGACTTCCTCTTCCTTGACGCCAAGCTGTTCGACGACGATTTTCTTGACGCGTTCTTCGATGGTGCTCATTGGGTTCTCGCTCCAGATGGAGTAGTGGTGGTTCGGATGTAAGGATCCCGCACATGTGTGCGGTGCTCCTGTGAGGATTCACAAAACGCCATCGGGCTGCGATGGCCGCCTTGGATAGTGTAGTGGAAAGCGGCCGGACCTTGCATGCAGCCAAAGTCCACTGCGATCAACCACTTGGGAGGCGCTCCATGCGCCGCACGGCTACGGCATGTACATGCCGCCGTTGACGTGCAGGGTTTCGCCGGTGATGTAGCTGGCCGAGGGTCCGGCCAGGAACGCCACCGCGCGTGCGATGTCGGCCGGCTCGCCGAGCCGGCCCAATGCGATCTGGCCAAGCAGCGCCTGCCGGGATTCCTCCGGCAGCGCCTTGGTCATGTCGGTATCGATGAAGCCCGGCGCGACCACGTTCACCGTCACCCCGCGCGAGCCGATCTCCTTGGCCAGCGACTTGGAGAAGGCGATGATGCCGGCCTTGGCCGCGGCGTAGTTGGCCTGCCCGGCGTTGCCGGTCACGCCGATCACCGAGGCGATGTTGACGATGCGGCCGCGGCGCGCCTTCATCATCCCGCGCATCACCGCCTTGGAGGTGCGGAACACGCTGGACAGGTTGGTGTCGATGATCGCCTGCCAGTCCTCTTCCTTCATCCGCATCAGCAGGTTGTCGCGGGTGATGCCGGCATTGTTGACCAGGATCGAGACCGGTCCGAACTCCTTGGCGATGGCATCGACCAGCGCGTCGATGGCGGCCGCGTCGGTGACGTCGAGCGTGCGCCCGGCGCCGCCCGCGGCGGCCAGGCGCTCGCCGATCGCCTGCGCGCCGGCATCGGAGGTGGCCGTGCCGACGACGGTGGCGCCCTGGGCGGCCAGTTCGTCGGCGATGGCGGCACCGATGCCGCGGCTGGCACCGGTGACCAGGGCGATCTCGCCCTTCAGGGGTTGCGACATTTCAGCTTCCTCTTCGGCGGCGGCACGCGCCGCCGTGGTGTCGGCCGCGGACCCCACGTCCGCGGCAACGGGAATGGCCCAGCTCAGGCGTGCCACACCTCCAGCGCGCCCTGGAAATCGGCCGGCGTGGCCAGCGCGCGCGCGTCCAGCGACTTGTCGATGCGCTTGGCCAGGCCGGTCAGCACCTTGCCCGGGCCGCATTCGCCGACCCGGGTCGCGCCGCGCGCGGCCAGCGCCTGCACGCACTCGGTCCAGCGCACCGGCAGGTACAACTGCTTGACCAGCGCCTCGCGGATCGCATCCAGGCCCTCGTGCACGCGCGCATCGACGTTCTGCACGATCGGCAGCGCCGGTTCCTGCCAGCGCAGGCCGCCCATCGCCTCGCCCAGCTGGTTGGCGGCATCGCGCATCAGCGGCGTGTGCGACGGCACGCTCACCGCCAGCTTGACCGCCTTGCGCACGCCGCGCTCGGCCAGCAGCGCCAGCGCGCGGTCCACCGCGGCGGCATCACCGCCGATGACGATCTGTCCCGGCGAGTTGTAGTTGGCCGGCACCAGCACCTGGCTCTCGGCGGCCTGCTCGCACACCTCCTGCACCAGCGCGTCGTCGGCGCCGAGCACGGCGGCCATCGCACCGACGCCGGCCGGCGCCGCCTCCTGCATGAACTGGCCGCGCAGCCGTACCAGCCGTGCGCCCTCATGCAGCGACAGCGCACCGGCGGCGACCAGCGCGGTGTACTCGCCCAGGCTGTGCCCGGCCAGCACCGAAGGCTGCGCCCCGCCCTTGAACTGCCACAAACGCCACAGCGCGATCCCGGCCGCCAGCAGTGCCGGCTGGGTGAACTCGGTGCGGTTGAGCATTTCCTCGGGACCGCCCTGCGACAGCGCCCACAGGTCGACATCGGCCCCGTCGGAGGCCTCGGCGAAAGCCTCGCGCACCAGCGGGTGCATCTCGGCCAGTTCGGCGAGCATGCCCAGCGACTGCGAGCCCTGCCCCGGGAAGACGAAAGCGAGTTTGGAATCGGTCACGCGTTGCGCTGCCTGTGGAAAAGCGAGGCCGGGATGATAAGGGCGAAATCGGCCCGGCGTCTGTACTGCCGCGTATGCAGCAGGGTCGATGCGCGCCTTGGCACCAAGCCGGCCAGAGCGGACTGAAATACGCGAACGACGGCGATCACGCGATGAAATGAACTCAACGTGCGCGGCCAGCCACGCGTCTGCACGCGACCACGGTAAGCGAAAGCTCCTGCCCGGAGCGACCCAGCCAGCGCCCCGAAACCTCCAGCCAGTGCAGCCGGCCAGCCGTCTCACGCACCAGGTCGAGGACCGCGGGCGATTCCCCCGCCATCGCCGCGTCGAACAAGACCTGCAGCCTTGCCGGCCGCCCCAGGTAGTGACGGGCCACGCCACGGACCAGCATCAACACATCGCGCGCCTGCGCTTGGACCAGGCTCATCACCTCCAGCGGATCCTCCTCGAAATCGAGGAATCCGATGGCCTGGCCATCCCAGGTCATGTTGCGCGACAGCGGCTGGCCGAAATAGGCACCGTTGCCATGTGCCCGCACCAACGCCGCCAGCGCCGCTGCGACCAGCGCATCGCAAGCGGCCGGGTCGGCTTCGCGCAGGCACGAGGCCAGCGAACGGCCGTTCTCGCCGAGGATGAGCAGGGCCGTCCCCTGCCCCAGCACGGGCGGCACGTTGACCTGCTGCGCCTGCAGCTCGGCAAGCCTCCGCATTTCCGTGTCGCGCGCGGCATCACCGCCGCGGTGCGGCGGCGGACGCAGTATGTCGAGGTGAAGACGACGGGCGACGGCGTCCAGCAGGCCGAGCGAGAACGCCCGGTTGCCGCGGGCATACTGCTTGAGCCACATCCGCTGGCCGCCGATCACGATGGCTTCGGCCATGATCCGCCTCCGGTGTTGTCCGCAATCGTGGAGGCCGGGCCGCCGGCCCGGCAGGAACTCAATAGCGCAGCAGCGCCGAGCCCCAGGTGAAGCCGCCGCCGAACGCCTCGAGCAGCAGCAGCTGGCCGCGTTCGACGCGGCCCGAACGCACTGCCACGTCCAGCGCCATCGGCACCGAGGCCGAGGAGGTGTTGCCGTGGCGGTCCACCGTGATCACCACCCGATCCATCGGCATGTCCAGCCGCTTGGCGGTGGCCTCGATGATGCGCAGGTTGGCCTGGTGCGGGATCAGCCAGTCCAGGTCGCCCTTGTCCAGGCCGTTGGCGGCCAGGGCCTCGTCGACCACGCCGTCCAGCGCCTTGACCGCGTACTTGAAGACGTCGTTGCCCTTCATGCGGATGCAGCCGCCGCCGCGCACGCCGTCGCCGAACCCGACCGACACGCCGACCGGGTTCCACAGCAGGTCCTTCTTGCTGCCGTCGGCATGCAGGTGGGTACTGAGGATGCCGGTTTCCTCGTCGGCCTTGAGCACCACGGCGCCGGCACCATCGCCGAACAGCACGCAGGTGGTGCGGTCGGTCCAGTCGACCATGCGGGTGAGCGTCTCGGCACCGACCACCAGCACGGTGCGCGCGGCGCCGGAACGGATGAACTTGTCGGCCGTGCTCAGCGCGAACACGAAGCCCGAGCAGGCGGCATTGACGTCGAACGCCGGGCAGCCGATGGCGCCCAGCCGCGCCTGGATCAGGCAGGCAGTGGACGGGAAGATCAGGTCGGGGGTGGTGGTGCCGACGACGATCAGGTCGATGTCGCCAACCTCGATGCCGGCAGCCTCGATCGCCTTGAGCGCGGCGCGGTAGCCCAGATCGCTGGTGGTCTGGCCCTCGGCGGCGATATGCCGCTCGCCGATGCCGGTACGGCTGCGGATCCACTCGTCGCTGGTGTCCACGATCTTGGCCAGATCGTCGTTGGTCAGCACCTTCTCGGGCAAATAGCTGCCGGTGCCCGCGATCCGTGAGTAGATCCGCTTGCTCATGCTGGTTCCTGTTGCACGGACCGCGCCCGCAGGCACGGCCCTGGAAGAACGGAGCGTCGCCCGCCGGCAGTCGCGACGGGCGGCACGGATCAGTCTTCTTCGACCGCCGAGGTCTTGGTCGCGATCACCTTCTTGCCGCGGTAGTAGCCGTCAGCGGTGACGTGGTGGCGGATATGGGTCTCGCCGGTGGTCGGGTCGGTCGACAGCTGCTTGGCGCTCAGCGAATCGTGCGCACGGCGCTGGCCGCGGCGGGACGGGGTAACACGGGATTTCTGCACAGCCATGGGATTGCTCCAAACTCGGTTCGTCTACTTTTGGTTTTCCGTCGCATCGGGCCAGGGCCCGGCACCACGTCCTGCCACCCGGCTCGGCCGGTGGCTATTGCTTCTTCAGCGCCGCCAGCGCCGCGAACGGGCTGGCCTTGCGTTGTTCTTCCTCGGTTGCCGGCCAGTCGCCCTCGACCGCCTCGCTTCCGGGGGCCACCGGCACCAGCGGCACCGCCAGCACCAGTTCGTCCTCGACCAGGTCGGCGGGCCGGAGCATGCCGTCCTCGGGCACCAGCAGCGCCTCGTAGTCCGGCGGCAACGCCGCCTCCTCCTCCTCGCTGCGGACCAGACCCACGCGCTGGACCAGCTTCACCGGCAGCAGGAACGGCTGCAGGCTGCGCTGGCATTGCAGCGGCAGCGCGGTATCGATGGTCAGCTCCGCGTAGGGCACCTGGAGCACGTCGTCACGGCCGAACTCGATCGAATAGCGGACTTCGCCGTCATTATCGACCAGACTGCCCTGCAGGCGCTTCATTGCCGACAACGGCAGCACGCCGTCGAAACGCCGGCGCGCCGCCACCATCCGCCAGGCATCCAACAGTTCGGGCACGTTCGCGGACATAAGCCGCTGAATGTTAAGGACCGTCCCGGCCGCTGTCAAATCCGCGGCTTGTCCACCCCGGCCACAGCCTGCAGACTGCCCCCTTTCACTGCCGAGCGCCAGCCTTGACCACCCTGATCCTGGCTTCCACCTCGCCCTACCGGCGCGAACTGCTGCAACGACTGCGGCTGCCGTTCTCCTGCAGCAAGCCCGCCGTCGACGAGTCCGCGTTGCCGGGCGAGGCGCCGCAGGCGCTGGCGGCCCGTCTGGCGACGGCCAAGGCGGCCGCGGTCGCCGCCACGACGGCCGATGCCTGGGTGATCGGCTCGGACCAGGTGGCCGAACTGGACGGCCGCGCGCTCGGCAAACCGGGGACTCGCGAGGCGGCGATCGCCCAGCTCGAGTCCATGTCCGGGCGCAGCGTCGCGTTCCACACCGCCGTGTGCCTGATGCATGCCCCGCGATCGTGGGTGGCGGCCGATGTCACCACGGTGCGCTTCCGGCCGCTCGAACGGCGCGAGATCGAGCGCTATGTCGATGCCGAGTCGCCGCTGGACTGCGCCGGCAGCTTCAAGTGCGAGGGACTGGGCATCAGCCTGTTCGAGGCGATCGAAAGCCACGATCCGACCGCCCTGGTCGGCCTGCCCCTGATCGCGCTGTCCCGACTGCTGCGCCAGGGCGGATTCACCGTGCCCTGACCCGGCCGCGACACACGCGGCTCAGCGCCGGAGCACTTCGCACCACTGGTAGGGGAAATTGCCCTGGCCGATGCGCGCGCGCAGCGTGCGACACCCGGCGGGCTGCAGTTCCAGTCCATAGCGGGAAAGCTGCGTGTCGGCAGTGCGGACGAGTTCGGCATCGGCGGCGGCCACGGCGATCAGACTGCCGGGCCGCGCTGCCAGCTGGCATTGTCCATCGACCTGCCGGACCTGCATCCGCAGGCCGTGGCGTTCGAGCCAGCGCAGCGTCGTGCATCCGGATTGCCGCGCCAGGCCCAGCCGGTCCACCCAGCGGTTGATCCGCACCATGCGCTCGGCCTTCCGGTCGACGGTGGCCGGGATCATCGCGAACACCTCGGGTCGCTGCGCCAGCAGGGCGGCCAGACGCGCACGATAGCCCTCGCCCTCGGGAAAGTTGGAAGCCACCGCCGCATACGCGGCTTCCTTCGGCAGGAACGGCACGCGCCAGGCCTGTGGTTCGCCACCGACCAGCAACACCATCGTCGCATCGGGACGCGGCAGGGCCGGGACTTCCACCTCAAACGCCTGGCGCGCCCAGCGCGCATGGCCCCAATCGTTCCATCCCGCCACGGAGACCAGCGCACAGAACGCCACCGCCAGCGCCGGCCAGCGGCATGACGCCTGCGTTGCCAGCAGCGTGCGCAGGCCCAGCCACAACAGCAGCGGAGCGAGTACCTCGAGCGCCACCAGGTAACGGTGGATGCTGAAAACCGCCTGCCAGAGCACATAGGCGACCACGAAATACACCAGCAGGGATCGCAGCTCGGGCGATGCCACCGGCACGTCACCCGCCGGCCGCACGCCGCGCACGATCCGGCGCACGATCAATGCAGCCGCCAGCACGTACAGCGCCCCCCAGATGCACTGCAGCAGCGCGATCTCGCTGACCCTGTAGGGATTGACGGTGAAGACCAGCGGCCATGCCAGCCACTCGCCCCAGCCGCGCGGCAGCCAGCGGGTATCGGCCACGCCGACCGGCGAGGCCATCGGCGACTGGAACCACTGATTGAACTGCGGCAGCAGCGGATTGCCGAAGGTGGTCCACATCGTCCACAGCCACGGCCCGGCTGCGACCGCGAACACCGCCAGCGCCACGACCGTCATCGTCGCCAAACCGGCGATGCGCGTCCGGACCTTGTCGCCACCGGCCAGTGCCGCCAGCCCGAGCGCAAGCGCGTACACGGCATTGGTGAGCTTGAAGGCCACCGCGATACCGAGCGCGGCACCGGCCAGCGCCCACCACAGGACGGCGAAACCGTCCCGTTCGCGCTGGCGCCGCTGCGCCCACAGCACCGATGCCACGGCCGCGAGCACGAATACCGCGGTGGTGTTGTCGGCCATGGTCCCGCCCAGCTCCGACAGGAAGGCAGCGCTGCACAGGCCGGCGACGCCCAGCAACGGGGCCAGCCGTGGACGGTGGCGGTCGGCCGGCAGCACCATCCAGGCGATGCCGGCAGCCAGCGGCAGCAGCAACCCGTGGAATGCGCCCAGCACCACCGCCGCGAGCATCGGCGGCCAGTGCAGCAGCAAGCCGTAATGCGCCACGTCGAGCAAAGGGTTGAAGTAGCTCTGCATCTGCGCCGGCGCCAGGTCGATGCCGATCCGGTCGTGCAACAGGGCGTAGCCGTTGTAGAGGTGGTAATTGCGCAGGTCCCAGTTGGCGTCCTGCCCCAGCCACAGCGACGCCACCGCGCAGGCCAGCATCGCCGCCACGGCGGTGGCCGCCACGTTACCGGCGCTACGGAATGCGAAGCGCCGGTCGAGCCATTGCCCGATACGCGCCAGGTGCCGCATGCAGCGGCCGAACCGCGAGCGCGTCCCGATGTCGATCGCGACCCGGCTCACCGGTGCGATTCTTGCGTGTCGCGATCGGCTTGCCAGGGCGGGATGGCGAGGTAGGCCAAGTGCTTGGATTCAATGCGTCCGCGCGTGACCGTGTCGAGGATCAGGCCGCAAGCCAGCAGCAGCACGCCCAGCAACACCAGCGCGACGCAGAGGATGGCCGTCGGAAAGCGCGGCACCAGCCCGGTGTGCAGGTAGGTGAGCAACAGCGGCACCGCCAGTACGAGCGAGACGACAGTGCAGCCGGCAAAGCCGATGGAAAAGAACAGCAGCGGCCGCTCGGCCTTGAACAGGCGGGCGATCATGCCGAGGATGCGGAACCCGTCCTGCCAGGTTCGCAGCTTGCTCTGCGAACCTTCCGGGCGGGCGCCGTAGCGGGTTTCCACCTCGGCCACCGGCATCCGCAGCTGCAGCGCATGCACGGCCAGTTCGGTCTCAGTCTCGAAGCCGGACGAATGCGCCGGGAACGACTTGACGTAGCGCCGCGAGAACACCCGGTAGCCGGACAGCATGTCCTCGAAGCTGCGCCCGAACAGCTGGCCGACACAGCGCGTGAGCAGCACGTTGCCGGCCCGGTGACCGGCACGATAGGCGGACCGGTGATCGCTGCGCCGGGCGCCGACCACCATGTCCAGGCCCTCGTCGAGCAGGCGCCGGACCAGGACCGGCGCGGCGGCAGCGTCGTAGGTGTCGTCGCCATCGACCAGCACGTAGACATCGGCATCGATATCGGCGAAGGCACGCCTGACGACATTGCCCTTGCCCTGTAGCGCCACCTCGCGTACGTGCGCGCCAGCCGCCCGAGCCACGTCGGCGGTGCCGTCGTCGGAGTTGTTGTCGAATACCCAGATCCGCGCCGACGGCAGGGCCGCGGAGAAGTCCCCTACCACTTTGGCAATGGCCGCCGCTTCGTTGTGGCAGGGAACGAGCACGGCGATATCGGGTCCGCGCGACGGCGCGGACAAGGAAGCGGCCAGAATGTCGGGCATGGGAGAGGTGCGGCAGGATGCAGAAGTTAAGAAGGCGTCAAGGATGCCTGATTTCCAGCGGCTGTTCCCACCAGTCCTCGACACTGCCGTCGTGCCCGCGCAGGCGCAGGCCCAGCCAGTGCCTGCCGGCAGGCAGGTCCCGGCTGGCCAGCCGGGCACGGAAACCGACCCGGGGATGCTGTGGATCGCTGGAGATCGTCCAGAACCCGGTGACGTCCTGCACGTGCCCGTAATCGGCGGTGGCCACCGGCTTGCCGTCCAGCAGCAGCTCCACCGCGGACAGCCCGACGCCGTCCTTGAATGCCCAGCCTTCCACGCTGAAACCATCCTCGACGCGCGCACCCGGCACCGGCGTATCGATCCACGCCATCGCCGGCGTCACGCATTCCCCGGACGCACGCCGCTCCGGCAGACGTATAAGCAGGAAACGCTGGTAACCGTGGTCATGCGACACCACGCGCGGCGGCGGCAGCGGCCCCACCAATGCGCACAGGTCGTGATAGCGCTGCAGCAGGAACTTGTAGGGATGGTCGCTGGGCGATAGCACCAGCAGCCGCGGCCCATCGCGCCCGCCGTCGCCGAGCAGGCCCCACGAGCGCAGCTGCACCGTGCGTCCGTGCTTGTCGTTGAGCGGCGCCGGCAACACCTCGATATCGGCATCGCCAAGCACGAAGCCCAGTTCGGCACCGACCTTGAAGTTGTCGGCCAGCACGCGGCTGCCCGGCGGCATCGACTGCAGCTCATCGCGCACGGCGGCGCCGAGCGTATGCCAACCGGCGAAGTTGCGCGGATAGAACTTGTTGCCGGCCGTCTGCTCACGCACCGACGGCGTGGATACCGCGACGTAGTAGCCCAGTGCCCCCACCAGGCCGAGACCGGCCAGTCCCCATGTCGCCAGCCGCAACGGCCGCGGCCAGCCGTTGAGCACCACCGGCACGGCCACCAGCAGCGCCAGGTAGCCCGGCAGCGGCCAATGGAAGCTCACCCGCTCGACATCGGTGAAGAATCCCAGGCCGAACACCAGCACCGTGGAGATGCCGCCGACCAGTCCGAAGTAACGCCATTGCACACGCGATCCGCCCTTGCTGCCGCTGCGCGTCGCCGCCAGGGCGACGCCGACCAGCGCGACGAACAGCAGCGGCGTCACCAGCAGTGCCTGCACCGCCAGGAACGACAGGCCGGTGATCTGGAACGTCCAGGGGTGGCGCTCCAGCAACTGGAACCGCAGGCCAGCGTCCTGATGATGCGCATTCCACGCCAGCAGCGGCAGCCAGGCGAGCATGCCGATCAGCAGCGCCACCCACACCCGCGGATCCAGCAGCACCTGGCGGCCACGCGGGATGCACGCCAGCGCGATGAACCCCACGCCGATCACGCCCAGGAAGCGGTAATGGCTGAAGGCACCGAGCGCCAGCCCCAGCGCGAGCTCGACGGTACTGGGCGCATCGACCTCGCGCAGCAGCCGCGCACCCGCGTCCAGGCACAGGATCGCCGCCAGCGCCATCGGCACGTCCGGCACGGCGAGGATGCCCAGCGTGGCCGACAGCGGCATCAGCAGCGTCAGGCTGCCCGCGCGCCAGCCGGCGGTGGCGCCGAACCAGCGCGTGGCGATGCGCGCGACCAGCCACGGCAGCAGCGCCGCCACCAGCAGGAACGGCAGGCGCAGCGCCAGCAGGTGGTTGCCGCCGATCTCCACGCCGAGCCGCGCCATCCACGCGGTCATGCCGGGCAGATCGGAATACGACAGTGCCAGGTGCTGGCCTTCCTGCCAGTAGAAGGCCTCGTCCACGAACAACGGCAACCGCGCCGCGACAATCAGCTTGACGGCGGTAACCAACGTCCACAGGATCACGAAGTTGCGTTGCGCGCGCGCTTCGCCGTGCATTGCGTGGGGATCCCCTTAGAAAGCCATGGAAACGTGATGTCCTTATCACTTCGTTCGACAAGCATGCTAACCGATGCCTTGCGTGATTCGTTGCAGCAGGCGCAGGCGCAGGTCAACTCGCTGCTGCTGGGCAAGGCGCACGAGGTGCGGCTGGCCTTCGTCGCGCTGCTGTCGGGCGGACACCTGCTGATCGAGGACCTGCCGGGCCTGGGCAAGACCACGCTGGCGCATGCCATGGCCTCCAGCCTGGGACTGGGCTTCCAGCGCGTGCAGTTCACCTCCGACCTGCTGCCGGCCGATGTGCTCGGCGTGTCGGTCTACGACGCGCAATCACGCCAGTTCCAGTTCCACCCCGGCCCGGTGTTCACCCACGTGCTGCTGGCCGACGAGATCAACCGTGCCCCGCCGCGCACGCAGAGCGCCTTGCTCGAGGCGATGGCCGAGCAGCAGGTCACCCTCGACGGCACCACGCATGCCCTGCCCGACCCGTTCTTCGTGATCGCCACGCAGAACCCGGTGGACCTGTCGGGCACGTTCCCGCTGCCGGACTCGCAGTTGGACCGCTTCCTGCTGCGGCTGGCGCTGGGCTATCCCGATGCGCAGGCCGAGAAGGCATTGCTGGCCGGCAGCGACCGCCGCGACCTGATCGCGCAGGCGCAACCGCGACTCTCGGCCGACGAAGTGAAGAGCCTGCGTGCGGCGGTGGAACAGGTGCATGCCAGCGAAGCCCTGGTCGACTACGTGCAGGCGCTGCTGGCCCGCAGCCGCCAGCATGCCGGCGTGCGCGTGGGCCTGTCGCCGCGCGCCGGCATCGCGCTGCTGCGCGCCGCACGGGCCTATGCGCTGCTGCTGGGCCGCAACCACGTGCTGCCCGAGGACATCCAGGCCCTGTTCGTGGCGGTGGCCGGGCATCGCATCGTGCCGGTGGCCGAATCCACGTCCGGCCCGGCGCTGGCCAAGGCGATCCTGCACAGCGTGCCGGTGGATTGAGCGCGGTGAAGTCGCGCCTGGCCGAGACATGGCGGCGGCTGCAGCGCCTGGCGCGCCCGCGCGCCGCCGAACCGCTGCCGGTGACGCTGGACCGCCGGCGCATCTACGTGCTGCCGACCCGCTTCGGCCTGTTCGTGGCGCTGCTGCTGGCCGCGATGCTGCTGGGCGCGCTCAACTACAACAACAACCCGGCGCTGCTGCTGGCCCTGCTGCTGGGGGCGACCGCCGTGGCCAGCACCATCGGCGCGCACCTGCAGCTGTCCGGGCTGCGCGTCGAGGCGGTCTCGGCCGAACCGGTCGCGGCGGGCACGCCGCTGCAGGTGCGGCTGGCCCTGGCCCGCCACGACGCCCGCCCGCGGCGCGGCCTGCGCATCGACCATGGCGAGGCCACGCAGTTCTGCGATCTCGCCGGCGAACGGCAGGCCGATCCGCAACTGCAGGTGGCGACCGTGCGGCGCGGCTGGCTCGACCTGGACCGCATCCGCATCTCCACCACCCAGCCGCTGGGCCTGGTGCGTGCGTGGTCGTGGGTATGGCCGGAGCAGCCGCTGCTGGTGTACCCGCGCGCCGAGCACGACGGTCCGCCACTGCCGGACGGCGCCGGCGACGCCCGCCACAGCCGACTGCACGCGCAGGGCGAGGACCTGCACCAGTTGCGCCCCTACCGCGCCGGCGACGCGCCGCGGGCGATCGCGTGGAAGCACTCGGCGCGGCGCGACAGCCTGCTGGTGCGCGAGTACGAGCGCCCGGTCGGCACCGAGATCGTGCTGGACTGGCGCAGCCTGGCGCCACTGGGCGACGAGCAGCGCATCGCGCGCCTGGCGCGCTGGGTCGACGAGGCCGAACGCCAGGGGCTGCGCTACCGCCTGCGGCTGCCCGGGCAGCCACCGCTCGGTCCCGGTCTGGGGCCGCAGCACCGGCATGCCTGCCTGCGCGCGCTGGCGCTGCTGCCATGAGCGCTCCGGCGATCACCCTGAGCGGCGGCGGCCGCGCCTGGACGCTGGGCGCGGTCGTGCTGCTGCTGGTCCCGCTGCTGCTGCAGCTGCCAACCGCACTGGCTGCCATCTTCGCCGTCACTGCCGTGCTGGTGGCGCTGGCCTCGTGGCGGCGACCGCTGCCCGCGGTGTTGCGGCTGCTGCTGGTGCTGGCGATGTTCGCGGCGATCTATTGGCAGATGGGCATGCGCTTCGGCCGCGATACCGGCTGCGCGCTGCTGGCGGCGATGCTCGCGATCAAGTCGTCCGAGCTGCGCGACCTGCGCGATGCCCGCAGCCTGCTCGGCTTCGCGCTGTTCGCGCCGTTCGCCGCGTTCCTGCTCGACCAGGGTCCGGCGACGATGGCGCTCGGGCTGCTGGCGGTGCTGGTGTCGCTGCTGGGCATGCAGCGCCTGGCCAACGAGGAGGGCCGGTCCGCCACGCCCTCGCTGCGCCTGCAGATGGGCGGCATCGCCCGGCTGGTGGCCATCGGCCTGCCGCTGGCGCTGGCCGCGTTCTGGCTGTTCCCGCGGCTGGGCTCGCCGCTGTGGGGCGTGCCCGAACGCGCGCTGGCGCGGCCGGGCCTGTCGGACACCATGACGCCGGGCGAGTGGATCGACCTGATGGCCGACGACACGCCGGTGCTGCGCGCGCAGTTCTTCGGCACGGTGCCGGCGCCGCAGCAGCGCTACTGGCGCGGGCCGGTGCTGTGGGACTTCGATGGCCGCAGCTGGACCCAGCCGCGCGAGCTGCGCGGATTGCCGCCGGCGCCGGTGGATCATGCCGACGCGCGCTGGGACTACCAGATCGACTACGAACCCACAGACCGCCGCCAGCTGGTGGCGCTGGACCTGCCGCTGCAGGCCCCGCCCGGCAGCCGGCTGTCGCTGGACTACGGCCTGCTCAGCGACCGTCCGCTCGCCGCGCTGACCCGCTGGCGCCTGCAGTCCGCGCCGCCGGCCGCCTTCCAGCCGGAGTTGCCGCGCGTCCTGCGCCAGCGCGCGCTGGCGCTGCCAGCCGGCTACAACCCGCGCACGCTGGCGCTGGCGCGGCAGTGGCGCAGCGAAGCCGGCAGCGACGACGCCGCCATCGTCCAGCGCGCGCTGGCCTGGATCGGCAAGGAGTTCGGCTACACGCTGGACACCCCGCTGCCCGGACGCGACGGCGTGGACGAATTCCTGTTCCGCTACAAGGCCGGCTTCTGCGAGCACTTCAGCTCCGCCTTCGTGGTGCTGATGCGCGGCGCCGGCATCCCCGCGCGCGTGGTCACCGGCTATGCCGGCGGCGTGCGCAATTCGCTGGGCGGCTACTGGGTGGTGCGGCGCATGGATGCCCATGCCTGGACCGAGGTATGGCTGCCGCAACGCGGCTGGGTACGGGTGGACCCCACCGCCGCGGTCGCCCCCGAACGCATCTACGACACCCTGGAGGATCGCCTCGCCCAGGGCGGTGGTGCCGGCGCGGCCGGCCAGTGGCCGCCGCTGGCCGATGTCGGCGACTGGTTGCGGCGCGGCTGGAACGACCTGGTGCTGTCCTTCGACGCCAGCCGCCAGCAGCGCCTGCTCAGTCCGTTCGGCATCGATCGGCTGGACCCGCCGCGGCTGATCGCGCTGTTCTCGATCTTCGCCCTGGCCGCGCTCGGCCTGATGGCCTGGCTGCTGGCGCGCGGCGAACGCGAGCGCGACCCGCTGCTGCGCGCCTGGCACCGGCTTGGGCGCCGCTACGCCCGGCTGGGGCTGGCGCGCGAGCCGCACGAACCGGCGCTGGAATGGGCCGCACGGGTGGAACGCGCCCGGCCCGGCAGCGGCCTGCTTCCGCTCAGTGAACGTTTCGCCAACGCCCGTTATGCTGGCGTCCGTGCGGACAGCGCCCCTTTCGCATCATTGCTACACGATCTGCGCAAGCATCGCCCGATAAACGGAGCACCTCCATGAACATGCGTTTCCTGTTACCCGCTGTCGCCGCTCTTTCCCTTGCCGCTTGCGCCACCGCGCCCAAGCCCCTGCAGGGGCAGTTCAGCGGCGTGACCCCCCGCGATTCCGTCGCCGCGCCGCAGGTCGGCACGCAGGTGCGCTGGGGCGGCAAGATCATCGCCACCAATCCCGGCCAGGGCCAGACCTGCTTCCAGCTGCTGTCGCGCCCGCTCAACGCCAGCGGCCGCCCGGACAGCGGCTCGTCCGATGCCAGCGACGGCCGCTTCGTCGCCTGCCGCGCCGGCTTCTACGACCCGGCGGTGTTCGAGCCCGGCCGCGACGTGACCTTCATCGGCACGATCGCCGGCTACGAGGACACCAAGATCGGCGAATTCGACTACAAGCTGCCGAAGATCCAGGCCGACGTGGTGTACCTGTGGCCGGTGGTGCGCGACGTGCAGGTCGTGCCCGCCTACCCCTACGGCCCATGGGGTCCGTACGATCCGTGGTGGGGTCCGCGCTGGGGCTACCGCGGCTGGTGGTGAGCGGATCGCTCGAACCGCAGCAAGAGAAAACGCCGCTCACCGAGCGGCGTTTTTTTACTGTCCAGGCCACACCGCCCACTGCGTGGGGCGACGTCAGCCGCGATGGCTTTGGCAGGGGAATCCCCTCGCGGCTGACGCCGCTCCCGCAGGCATCGGCTACGGCGTACCGAAGCGTCCCAGCGGTGCGCCGGCCAGCAGGTGCAGGTGGATGTGGAACACGGTCTGCCCGGCATGCTCGCGGCAGTTCATCACCACCCGGTAGCCGTCCTGGGCGAAACCCTCGCGGCGCGCGT
>JAFADB010000035.1 GCA_023425225.1 Pseudomonadota bacterium | reverse complement strand
CGCCGGACAGCAGCGAGATGCTGGACACGCGCTTGCCCGGCGGCCGCGCCATGATCGCCACGCCGGTGTCGAGCAGGTCCTCGCCGGTCAGCTCCAGGTAGGCGTGGCCGCCGCCGAACAGGCGCGGGTACAGCGCCTGCACGCCGGAATTGACCCGGTCGAAGGTGTCCTTGAAGCGGCCGCGGGTCTCGCGGTCGATCTTGCGGATGGCGTCCTCGAGCGTCTCCAGGGCATGGGTCAGGTCGAGGTTCTGCGCCTCCAGGTACTCGGCACGCTGCGACGCCTCGCCGTACTCGCTGATCGCCGCCAGGTTGACCGGTTCCAGCCGCCGCATGCGGGCATCGATCTGCGCCACCGCCTGTTCCCATTCGCCGACGTCGGCCTGCTCGGGCAGCGTGTTGACCACATCGTCGAGCACGAAGCCGGCCTTTGCCACGGCCGCCGACAGCTGTTCGGCGCTGAGCACCAGTGCCTGCTGGTCGAGGCGGCGCTGGGCGATGCGCTCGCGCTGCGCCAGCGCCTGCTCGTCACGCTGCTGGCGGGTATGCTCCAGCCCGCGCAGTTCGTGGTCGATGCCATCGACCAGGGTGCGCGCCTCGCCGAGCACGCGCTCGGTGCGCACGCGCTCGCCCAATGCGACCTGGCGCTGGTTCTCCAGCTCGTCGACCGGCGAGTCGCCTTCGCTGAGCTGCAGCGACAGGTCTCCGAGGCGGCTTTCCAGCTGGCTGCGCTGGTGAGTCATGCGTTCCAGCGACTGGCTCAGCGAGGAAATCTGCGTGCGCTGCGATTCCAGCGTCAACGCCAGCGCATGGGTGGCCTCGCGCGCCCGGCGCGCGGCATCGCGCGACAGGTCGCGCGCCTCGGTGAGCTGGCGGCGCTCGCCTTCCAGCGCCTGCCGCTGTGTCTCCAGGTCGCCCATCTGATCGACCGCGTCGGCCAGCCGCGAGCGTGCCTCGCGCGCCTGTTCGCGGCTGGCGTCCAGGGTTTCGGCCAGCTGCGCCAGTTCCGATTCGATGCGCTCGATGCGGCTGCGGGCCGAATCCAGCTTGCCCTGCTGGCTCTGCAGCTGGCCGGCCAGCTCGGATACGCTGCGGTGCGCCAGGTACAACTGGCGCTGGGCCTCCTCGCGCTGCTGCTCGGCCGCCAGCGCCTGGTCGCGCAAACCGGCCAGGTTTTGTTCCAGCTCCGCCTCGCGCTCCTGCAATTCCTCGATCTGGCCGCGCAGCGCCTGGATCTCGCGCTCGCGCAGCAGCGCGCCCTGCCTGGCCGCGCCCGAACGCGACACCCGCACCCAGCCCTCGCCCAGGCGCTCGCCGCCGCGGGTGATGACCGAGTCGCCCTCGCCCAGGCTGCGCTGCAGTTCGCGCGCGGCGGCAAGGTCCTCGGCGCCGTGCAGCCGCGCCAGCAGGCGGCGGATGGCGATCGGGCCGCGCACCTTGGCGGCCAGCGAGGTCGGCGCGAACCCGGCTTCGCCCTGCCCGGCCGACACCAGCGCGATGCGGCCTTCGCCCAGCTCGCCCAGCGCGTCCACCAGCGCCGCGGGATCGTCGACCAGCACGCCCTCGATCAGCTGCCCCAGCGCGCTTTCGACCGCGTTCTCCCAGCCGGCCTCGACCTCGATGCGCTCGCCCACCCGCGCGGACGAGTCCAGCCCGTGCGCCTTGAGCCAGGCCACCGCCGCGCCCTGCTCCTGGCCCAGCGCGGCCTGCTGCAGGGTCTCCAGCGAGGACAGCCGTCCTCGCGCGGTCTGCGCCTGCTTGCGTACCTCGGCCAGCTCCGCCTGCGCTCCGCGCTGCTGTTCCTGCAGCGCGGCCACCGCCTCCCGGCGCGCCTCGACCTGCTCGTTGAGGCCATCCAGCGCGGCCTTCTGCGTCTCGTGCTGCAGTTGCACCTGCTCGAAGCTCTCGGCCAGCGCTTCCAGGTCCAGCCCGGCGCGCTCGGCCTGCAACGCCTCGCGGCGGCGGTCAGCCTCGAGGATCTGCCGGTCCAGGTAGTCCACGCGGGTGCGCTCGACCTCGCCCGCGCGCGAGGTCTCGGCGGTGCCGCGCGAGTGGCTCTCCCAGCGCTGCTGCCAGTCGGCCAGGCGCTGTTCGGCCTCGCGCAGCGCCTCCTGCCTGAATTCGTTGTCTTCCTGCAGCTGCTGCAGTTGCGGCTCCGCGGTTTCCACCGACTCGCGCAGCGCCGCCAGCCGCGCCTCGTCGCCGCCGATGTCGCGCGCGAGCTCGCCCAGTTGCACCTGCGCCTCCTGGTGCGCCCTGTGCACGCGCTGCGACATCTCGCGCTGGTGCTGGATCTGCTGCTCGATGCGCGCCAGCGTGCCGCCGACCTGGTAGACCTCGGCCTGCGCCTTGGCCAGCGCCTCGGCCGCCTCCTCGCGGCGCACGCGCCCGGTCTCGATCCGGCTCTCGGCCTCGCGCTGCTCGGCGATCAGCTGCTGCAGCCGGGTCTCCTCGCGGCCCAGCGCCTCGCGCAGCCCCTGCAGCCGGCCGTCCAGGCCGCGGTACTCCAGCGCCTTCCACTCGGCATCCTTGACCTTGCGCTCTTCCTGCAGCGCCTGGTACTGCTCGGCCTGCCGCGCCTGCCGCTGCAGGTGCGCCAGCTGCTTGGTGATCTCCTCGCGCAGGTCGCCCAGGCGGTCCAGGTTCTCGCGGGTATGGCGGATGCGGTTCTCGGTCTCCTTGCGCCGCTCCTTGTACTTGGAGATGCCGGCGGCCTCCTCCAGGTACACGCGCAGGTCCTCGGGCCGCGCCTCGATGATCTGGCTGATCATCCCCTGCTCGATGATCGAGTAGCTGCGCGGGCCCAGGCCGGTGCCCAGGAACAGGTCGGTGATGTCGCGGCGGCGGCACTTGGTGCCGTTGAGGTAGTAGGCACTGTTGCCGTCGCGGCTGACCAGGCGCTTGACCGAGATCTCGTTGTAGGTGGCGTACTCGCCGCTGATGGTGTGGTCGGAGTTGTCGAAGATCAGCTCCACCGTGGCCTGCGACACCGGCTTGCGCGCCGAGGAGCCGGAGAAGATCACGTCGGTCAGCGAATCGCCGCGCAGGCGGCTGGCCGAGCTCTCGCCCATCACCCAGCGCACCGCGTCGATGATGTTGGACTTGCCGCAGCCGTTGGGACCGACCACGCCGGTCATGTTGGTGGGCAGGTGCAGCGTGGTCGGATCGACGAACGACTTGAAACCGGACAGCTTGATCGTGGACAGGCGCATGTGGCGGGCGGTTCCTGGCACGGTCGGCACAGCCGACCGCGTCACCAATGTGGAATCGGGTCGAGGTCCGGCCTGCCGCTCGCCTCGGGACTCGCGCAGGACCGGCACCTCCAATCGTGGCGAACGAGTATAGCGGCAGCCCTCCGCCGGCACCCTGACGGCTCCTGAGCACGCGAGGCGCCGCCGGGGCACATCAGGACGGGGTCGGCTTGAAGTCCAGCAGCCGGATCGGGCGAATGCCGTGCAGCGACTCCTGCCTGTCGGCCCCTGCCGCCAGTTCCGCCAGCGTGCGCCGCGCCAGGCGCCGCAGGACGTCGTCCATCGGCAGGGTCACGCGGATGAACTCCATCGGGTCGTCGCCGGCGCTGGACAGGTGCCCGCACTGGTTGCGCAGGTGCTTGCCCAGGCTCTGCGCATCGTCCAGGGCCACCTGGTCCGCCTCGGCCAGCAGGTCCGCCATCCCGCCGCGATAACGGGCCGCGCGCTGTTCCAGCCATTCGCGCAGCTGCGGCTCGCCGCCGTGCAGGCCCCGGCGCAACGGCAGGCAGGCATGGCCGATCAGCACGAGTGGCGCGAACCTGCGGGAGTAGTCGTGCAGCACCTGCAGCAGCCGCCATTGCGCTTCGGCGTGCTCGCGCGCCGGCCCTTCCATCGACGCGATGGCCAGTTGCAGGCGGCGCGCGAACATGACGCAGATCTTCTGCGCCAAACGGGCGTCGGCCGAATCCTCGTCGTCGGCAAACTCGCCGCGCAGGGCGACGCCGTCCGGCGCCTTGCCGTCGGGCATGCTGAAATCGACGCCCAGGTCCAGCAGTGCGATCCAGGCGGCGATTTCGCGGCGGCGCGCCTGCCGGCGCTCCAGGCGCGTCCACAGCCCCGAGGCCTCGGGCAGCAATCTGCGCAGTTCGTCCACGCAACCCTGCCAGTCCAATGCCGCGAACGGTGCAACGGAGGCGTCCTGCGGAGACAGCAGTGCGCTCTCGCCCAGCATGCCGGCGCCATAGCGCCGCCAGCTCCCCGCCAGTTCGTCGGGAAGCCGGCCCATCTCCAGCACCGACCGGGTGCTCACCAGGTTGCGCTGGCCGAACTCCAGCCCCATGCCGCGATAGAACTGCTCGGTGACGCGTCGGGACAAACCGGCGAAATCGCGGAACATCTCGCGCGCCGGCCGCGGATCCAGGAACAGGCCCGCGCACTGCAGGCGCTCGGCGTTAGCGATCCGTTCGATGTCGGCCGGATGGGTGTCCCAGTAGCGGGTCTGGTCGTCGGCCTGCAGTTCCAGCTCCAGGTCCGCCCAGTCCTGCTTGCGCAGCTTCTGCAACTGGTCCAGGACCGCCTCGGACAGGTCCGCCGCCAGCTTGCCTTCGCGCCAGGCGCGTGCGCCCTGCCGGTTCGCCATCCCGTAGGCGCGCATGAGCGCGCGCATCTGCAGCGCCGTGCCGCGGAAACAGTCGCTGCCGGCCACCGTGGCCTCGTAGCGGTCGGCGTCGAATTCCATCTCCTGGGAAAGCTTGCGGCTGATCCTGAAGCTGATCTGGAACAGGAGCCGCATCAGGCCCCGGGTCAGCCACAGGCATCCCCGCGCGATCCAGGCGGCCACGGCGAAGATTCCGTTGTCCTCGTCGCGCCCCCAGCGATCGAGGCGCACATCCCATTCGTCGTGCTGGTAGCCGCGCGACCACAGCCACCGATTGACGCCGTTGATCACCTGGGAACAGCGCATTCCGGCGCCCTGGGCGAAATGCCCGAACTCGTGCGCCAGCACCCCCACGAACTGCTGCGCCTGCAGCCCGGCCACCAGCGGCAGGCCGATGGTCAACACGCGCGCGCCGCCGAAGAACCCGCGCGGACCGCGATCGAACTGCACCCAGGCATTGACCTGGTGGCTCAGGCGGATCGCGGCCGGCGGGCGGATGCCCATGGCCGCGCACAGCGCATGGATGTTTCGGACCAGCTCGGGTTCCTCGCCTTCGCCGAGTTCCACCTCGTCGGGCCCGTCGTCGCGCGGGGCGAACAGCGGCTTGAGCAGGAACAGGATCAGGATGCCGCCGACGAAGCCCGGCAGGGTCCACGCCACGATGCGCCCCCAGATGAAGCGGCTGGGCCGCATCTCCGGCACCCACTCCGTGTAGTACCGGTATTCCAGCCATCCCAGGCCGGCGATCAGGCCCAGGTAGAGCAACGGCATCAGCAGGCACAGCGCGGTGACCAGCCACAGGCTGAGCAGGTACAGCGGCTTGCTGCGCGGACGGGGAATCGAACGGACCGGCAGGGCCTGCAGCGACGGGATCGACGGGGAGACGGCGGACATTGCTTTCCTTGGCAGGGGCGACCTCGATGCCGCCGGCACCTCCCGCCAGCGGCCAGGTGTTTGTACAGCGCCCATTCATCGATGTAAAGACGACCGGATGCCACGCCTGCCGTCACCCGCATGGCTGTCGCCCCAAAACGACAACGGGCGCCCTGGGGCGCCCGCTGCGGGTACTGCCTTGACGCGATATCTCAGCGGTGGTCCGCTTCGATGATCACCTTGACGGTGGTTTCCACGTCGGCGTGCAGGTGCAGCAGCACCTCGTACTCGCCGATGTTGCGGAACGAACCCTCGCCCATGATCACCTCGCTCTTGTTCAGCGGGTGGCCGGCGGCGGTGAAGGCCTCGGCGATGTCGCGCGGACCGACCGAGCCGTACAGCTTGCCTTCGGTCGAGGCGTGCGCCGCGATGGTCACGCTGGCGCCGTCGAACTTGTCGGCGCGGGCCTGGGCCTCGTCGTGGATGCCCTTGGCCTTGGCCTCGTAATCGGCGCGCTTGGCCTCGAACTCGGCCAGGTTGGCGGCGGTGGCCGGCGCGGCCTTGCCCTGCGGCACGAGGTAGTTGCGGCCGTAGCCCGGCTTGACGGTGACCTTGTCGCCCAGGTTGCCCAGGTTGGTCACCTTCTGCAGAAGAATCAGATCCATGGTGGTGCTCCGTTATTCGTTAGCGACGGCACCAGGCCGCCGCAACGCATTGCTGTCCGAATAGGACGGGAAAGTGGACAGGAAAACCATCGGAAGATGCCTTCCTGCTGGAAACCCGCACATGGTCGTGCGGGCTCCTCCGAGAGACTCGGATCAGACGTCGTGGTTGTCCGTGTACGGGATCAGGGCCAGGAAGCGGGCGCGCTGGACGGCCGTGGCCAGCTGGCGCTGGTACTTGGACTTGGTGCCGGTCACGCGGCTCGGCACGATCTTGCCGTTCTCGGTGAGGTACTGGCGCAGGGTGTTGAGATCCTTGTAATCGATCTCCTTCACGCCTTCGGCGGTGAACTTGCAGAACTTGCGGCGACGGAAGAACTTGGACATGGGTGTGCTCCTCAGGCGGCTTCGGCGGCGTCGGCGTTGTCGCCTTCGGCAGTGGTGTCGGTGGAGGCGGTCTCGCCCTCCTCGTCGTCGCGACGACGGCGCTCACCGCGCTCGGGCTTGTCGGACTTCTCGTCCTTGCTCTTCATGATGAACGACTGCTCGGTATCCGGGCCGTCGCGCTTGATGACCAGGTTGCGCAGCACCGCGTCGTTGAAGCGGAAGCTTTCCACCAGCTCGTTCAGCACGGCCTGGTCGACCTCGATGTTCATCAGCACGTAGTGCGCCTTGACCAGGTTCTGGATCGGATAGGCCAGCTGGCGGCGGCCCCAGTCTTCCAGACGGTGGATCTTGCCGTTGCCGTTCTCGACCAGCGCCTTGTAGCGCTCGATCATCGCCGGGACCTGCTCGCTCTGGTCCGGGTGGACCAGGAACACGATTTCGTAATGACGACTCATGTTTTTCTACCTTTCGGATGTGGCCCCGAAGGGCCGGACAGCTCCCCGCCAGCCGGACGGCCGCAGTGGAGCAAGGAACCCTGCCCGCGGCTGGAGGCCGTGCAGGGAGCTGGACATGATGACAGTTGGAGCGCCCGGCCGCAACTGCGGGCGTCCCGTGGAGCGCTCCGGCACCGACGGCGCCCATCGCCGGCGCAAGGAGAATCGGCCGGGCAGGCGCTTCCGGGCCGGACCTGCTGGCCAGCGCTTGGCCTGCCGGTGCCGAACGATACTCAACACCCAGGGCCGCTGCCCGGAACGCACCGGACTGCAGCGGCACCGGCGCACGGAAAGAAGCCGCCTCATCCATGGCTGCACGGCGTGCTCACATGCACTCACCCCGGGTTTACCGCTCTGCCGCGAGCGTGGTGCGCAATCCAGCGAGGAGCATGGCCATGCGCGCATTGACTTACCAGGGCTCGGGCGACGTCCGCGTCGAATCCGTCGCCGATCCCGCGCTGCAGGCGCCGGACGACCTCATCCTGCGTGTCACCGCCACTGCGATCTGCGGTTCGGACCTGCATATCTTCCGCGGCAAGATCCCGGACATGCAGGACGGCGACATCCTCGGTCACGAGTTCATGGGGATCGTCGAGGAGGTGGGGCCGGAAGTGACCTCGGTGGGCGTGGGCGATCGTGTCGTGATTCCCTTCGTCATCGCCTGCGGCCAGTGCTTCCATTGCCTGTTGAACGAGTTCGCGGCCTGCGAGACCACCAACCCGGGCCGCGGCGCGATCCTCAACCGCAAGCGCATCAAGCCGCCGGCCGCTCTCTTCGGCTACAGCCACCTGTACGGCGGCGTGCCCGGCGGACAGGCGGAACTGGCGCGGGTACCTAAGGCGAACGTCGGGCCGTTCGCGGTGCCGGACGCGCTGGCGGACGAGCAGGTGCTGTTCCTGTCCGACATCCTGCCGACCGGGTACCAGGCGGTGCTCAACGCCGGGGTCAAGCCCGGCAGCACCCTGGCGATCTTCGGCGCCGGCCCGGTCGGCTGCATGGCCGCGGCCTGCGCACGGATGCTCGGCGCGCAGACGATCTACATGATCGACCACAACGACTACCGGCTCGCGTTCGCGCGATCGGCCTACGGCGTGGTACCGATCGACTTCGACGAGCAGGATGACCCGGCCGCGCAGATCATCGAGGCTACCGCAGGCCGCGGCGTCGACGCCACGATCGACGCCGTGGGCTTCGAGGCCAAAGGCAGCACCACCGAGACGGTGCTGACGACGCTGAAGCTGGAGGGCTCCAGCGGCGCCGCCCTTCGCCAGTGCATCGCGGCCACCCGCCGCGGCGGCGTGGTCAGCGTGCCGGGCGTGTATGCCGGTTTCATCCACGGCTTCCTGTTCGGCGATGCCTTCGACAAGGGACTGACCTTCAGGATGGGCCAGACCCACGTGCAATCCCTGCTGCCGGAACTGCTGGAGTTCATCGGCGAGGGCAAGCTGGTGCCGGAGGAGATCATCACCCATCGCATGAAGCTGGCCGATGCGGCGCAGGGCTACAAGATCTTCAACGAGCGCAAGTGAGGATTGCCGCAAGGTGGTGCTCACCCCTTGATCGGCAGGGCTTCCAGCCCGGACGTGACGCGCGCGGGCAGACTTCGCTAAGGTGGCCGTTCCGAGGGTTTTCCCGATGGACGCATGAATTCGGACGGCGCTCGTCAGCCGGGTACCGCAGCCCAGGCGTTGGCGCGCCGGGAATGCCGGATCATTGCCCGTGCGCTGGCGCGAAGGCGCGACGTCCATGCCTCGGTCCACAGCGCCCGCAAGGCCATCCGGCGCCTGCGCTCGCTGCTGGCGCTGGTGAAGCACCGGTTCGACGAGGCCATCCCGATCGACCGCCGCCTGCAGAAGCTGGGAGACGGCCTGTCCGCGCTGCGCGACGCGCACGTCGCGGTCGATGTCGTGCAGGCCCTGGCGGCGACGGACGGCACCGGGCGATGGCAACCGGCGCTCGACGTCCTGATCGAGCGGCGCGACCACTCGATGGCGAAGGCCCTGGCTGCCGATCCGGGATTCCAGCGCCGGCGGAAGCTCGTCGAACGCGTGGCTGCGGACCTGGAGGCGCTGGATTGGCGGCGATTGAAGCGCTCCGACCTGCGCGCGGCGCTCAAGCTCGGCCAGGCCCGGTTGGCCAGGGCGGAAAAGCGCGCCAGACAAGATCCGTCAGCGGACAACCTGCACCGCTACCGGCGCCGCGTACGGCGACTGCGCATGCAGCGCGATGCGCTCCGCACCATTGCGCCGGACATCGCCGGCAGCCTCAGGGCTTCCGCGGACAAGCAGGCCAAGGCATTGCGCAAGCTGAGCGATCGCCTCGGTTGGCTGCAGGACGTGCGGGCCGTCCGCAACCGGCTGCGCCGCGCACCCGGGATCCCGGACCGTGGCGCCTTGCTGTCGCAGCTGCAGGCCGAACTCGCATCGAACGCCATGTTCGCCGCACACCGATGAGATGCGCAGGCCGGGAATGGCGGGGGCTTGCGCATCCACCGGGCATCGTGGCCGCCCTACTGCACGGCCACGACAGACAATCAACGGAAAATCAAGGGATTACGCAGCACTCGGTTCCACCGAGCGATGGTTCTCGTCCACCGTGAAACTCTCGCCGCAGCCGCATTCGGCCACGGCATTGGGATTGTCGAACACGAAGGTCTCGCTCAGGCCATGCTTGGCGAAATCGATGCGGGTGCCGTCCACCAGCGGCAGGCTGGTCGGGTCGACGTAGATGCGCACCCCGTCCTGTTCGAACACGGTGTCGCCCTCGCGCTGCTCCTTGGCCAGCTCGGTGACGTGGCCCCAGCCGGAACAGCCGGTACGGGCCACGCCGAAACGCAGGCCCAGCGCTTCGGGGGTCTTGGCGACGAACTGCT
>JAFADB010000364.1 GCA_023425225.1 Pseudomonadota bacterium | reverse complement strand
GCAGGATCGAGTCGTTCATCGCCTCGTCCACCACCAGGTTGCGCACCCGGGCGATGTCGTCCAGTTCCTGCAGCGACAGCGGCGCGACCATGAAGCCACGCTGGTCCTCGCTGACCACCAGCTGCTCGCCGCACAGCCGCGCCAGCGCCTCGCGCAGCGGCGACATGCCGGCGCCGTAGCGCGCGCTCAGGTCGACCAGGCGCAGCTTGCTGCCCGCGGCCAGGCGACCACGGACGATGTCGTGGCGCAGCTGCAGGTAGGTACGCGTGGCGAGGGTGGTCGGGACGGAGGACATCGAAGCCGGCGGTGTGTAATTTCGAAAATATCGGAAACTTTCTGGCGTCGGGAGCTAGTATGCCGGGAAGTTCTCGCTATATTTTCGAAATAAGGCAGCGAGGGCAATGCACGGTCACAGATGATGCCGGGCCGGCAGGCGCCACATCGGCGACGACCTGCTGCGGCTGCTGTTCATCGCCTGCCATCCGTCGCTGGCCTGTCTGCCTGGTCCGCTGCCGGTAGCGATGGACGCCGGCCGTCAGCAGGCAGCGCGTCGTCGTTGAAGTCGTAGGGGCGTTTTGTGCACCTGTTCTGCTGGTTGATCCCTGCTTCTCGTCATTCTCGTGAGTTCATTCCTGTGAGCGTGGGAAGCGCTTTTCAGCGACCAATCGGCTGATCAAAGGCACTTTCATGAGTTCCTGCCAGCGCGGGGGCGACGATTCCCTGAAGACCTGGTTCGAGAATGCATTAGCCTGCGTCGATGGCGCTGATCCTGTACCAACGCGACGACTGCCACCTGTGCGATCTCGCCCTGGACGTGCTGGCGAACGCGGGCACCGGCGAATTCGCCAGCGTGTTTATCGATGCCGACGCGGCGCTGGAGCGGCGCTACGGCGAGCGCGTGCCGGTGCTCGCCGATGGCGCACGCGAGCTGGACTGGCCGTTCGATGCGGCACGGTTGCGGCGCTGGCTGGACGCCGGCGAGGCCGGCCCGCCGGCGCCGGCTACTTCGCCTTGAACACCACGCGGGTACTCACCGCGGTCTCGTCGGGAATGAGTTTGGTATCGGCCCAGTCGCCTTCGCCGATGCCGAAGTCCAGGCGCTTGACCGTGGCCTTGCCGGTCAGCACCGGCTGCGCGCCGGGCGTCCAGGTGAAGGTCAGCGTCACCGGCTTGCCGACGCCGCGCAGTTCCAGGGTGCCGTCGGCGGCGTACTGGTCGCCGCCCAGCGCGCGGAAGGTGGTGGCGCGGTAGCGCGCCTGCGCGAACCTGGCGACATTGAAGAAGTCCGCTCCCTGCAGCGTCGAGTCGCGCTCGTCGTTGCCGCTGCGGGCACCGGCCAGCGGGATCACGACATCGAGCCGGGCGCTGGCCAGGTCGGCCGGATCGAAGCTGAAGGTGGTGGTGAAGCCGGGGAATGTGCCGGCGAAGACCTCGCCGTCGTACTTGCTGGCGAAGGCCAGGGTGGAGCCGGGCGCCTGCACGTAGTCGGCGGCCAGCACCGGTGCAGTGGCGAGCATGGCCGCGAGGGCGGCGGCCACGGCGGCGGGAGAGGCGAATCGATGGTTCATGCGGGGACTCCTTGCGGGGCGGCAGGACGGAGGAAGACGCGGGCAAGCGGGGACGGGGGCATCGGCACGGACCCGGGCGACACGGCCGGACGCGGATTCAGGCCGGATCGCGCCGGCGCAGCCAGCCCCGGGGCAGCATGCGCGCAAGCGTGTCGTCGCGCTGCACGAGATGGTGATACAGCGCCGCGCCGGCATGCACCAGCACCACCGCGATCAGCAGCCAGAAGCCCCATTCGTGCACTTCGTGCGCGAGATGGGAAAGCGGCTTGTCCGGCGGGCTTAGCTTGGGCACGTCGAACAGGCCGAACCAGCGGAACGGCCGCAGCGCGCTGGCCGAGTCGTACAGCCAGCCCGATAGCGGCACCGCGAAGATCAGCGCGTACAGCAGCCAATGGGTGGCTGAGGCGATACGTTCCTGCCAGGTCGGGGTGCCCGGCACCGGCGCCGGCGCACCGGCGTACAGCCGCCATGCCAGGCGCACGGTCACCAGCGCCAGCACGGTCAGTCCCAGCGACTTGTGCGCGGTGTAGACCCAGAAGTACTTCGGCGTCCTTGGCAGTTCGCCCATGGTCAGGCCGACGATGCCGATCGCCAGGATCAGCACCGCGATGGTCCAGTGCAGCAGCTGGCTCACGCCGCCCCAGCGGTCGGCGGTGTTCTTCCAGGTCATGGCGTCGGCTCCGGCGTGTCGGGGGCGGTGTCTGCCGATGCGGGCGGCATGTCCGGCGTGTCGCCGGCACGGGCATCGCGTACGGCTTCCACCTCCATCTGCAATGTCACCTCGTCGCCGATCACCGAGGGCCAGGCGTCGATGCCGAAGGCCGAGCGGCTGATCCGGGTGCTGGCGGAGAAGCCGGCCGTGCGCCGGAAAGGAGGCAGCGGATGGCGCTTGAGGGCATTGAAGGTGACGTCCAGCGTGACCGGTCGGCTGACGCCGCGCAGGGTCAGGACACCTTCGACCCGGGCGCGCTGCGCGTCCACCGGGGTGATTTCGGTGGAGACGAAATGCGCTTCGGGGTAGCGCCCGGCATCGAGCAGATTGCGCGCCAGCGCCGCGCGGTTCCATTTCTCGTCGCCCAGGTCCAGCCGTGTCAGCGGTACCTGCACGTCCACGTGCGCGCTGCGCCAGTCCTGCGGATCGAAGTCGAGCTGGCCCTGGCTGCCGGACACGGTGCCGATGGCCTGCGAGAACCCGGCGTGGCCGATGGCGAAGACCACCCGCGTGTGCACCGGGTCCAGCGTGTAGCGCGCGCGCTCGGCGTGCAGCGCCGGCGGCAGCAAGGCCAGCAGCGACAGCGCCAGCGACGGGAGTCGGAAGGTCATGGGGCGATTCTAGGCATGCCGCCGGATCTTTTGCGCGGCTTGCATGCGCAACGATCCATTGCGAGCATCGGCCTGGAAAACCGGACAAGGATGGCCGATGGAACGCCGCAAGGGATGGCACAACAGGGTGTCGGGGCTGCTGCTGACGGGATTGCTCCTGCTGCTGGCCGCGATGGCTCCGGCCTGCGCCGAGTCGCCACGCATGCCGCTGCTGCCCAGCTTCAGGGTTGCCGGCATGGCCGAAGGCCTGCCGTCCACCGCGATCAACATGCTGGCCCAGGACCGCGCTGGCTACCTGTGGCTGGCCACCAACGATGGCCTGGTGCGCTATGACGGCCTCGACTTCCGCACCTGGCGCCACGACCCGGACGATCCGGCCTCGCTCGCCGGCAATACCGTGCAGGCGTTGTACATCGATGCGCATGACCGCGTGTGGGTGAGTTCGGAAAGTGCCGGCATCAGCATGCTGGACGAGCGCCGCGACACGTTCCGGCACTACCGCCAGGCCGACCATCCGCAGATGAGCAACGACGACGTGTTCGTGCTCGCCGGGGCGGGCGATACGCTGTGGTTCGGCAACCACGGCGGCGGCCTGCACCGGCTCTCGGCCGATGGCGACATCGCCCGCATCGATCTGGAGGACGCGCTGCCCGGTTTCACGGCCGGCCACGTGCTGGCGCTGGCCGCCGACGCCGGCGGCCGGTTGTGGATCGGCACCCTGAACGGACTGCTGAGCCTGGCCGACGGCACCGCGCGCCGCGAGCCGATGCCCGGCGGGGTGGACGTGGGAGTGTTCTCGCTGACAATGGTCGACGGCAGGCTGTGGGTGGGCACGTCCGAAGGCCTGTACCTGCGCGATGCCGCCGGCCGCTGGCAGGTGCCGCCATGGTCGGCGATGTTCGGCGACGGCAACATGGTGTGGTCGGTGGCGTCGGCCGGCGAGGGCGAGTACTGGCTGGGCAGCGAGCGCGGCCTGTGGCTCACCGAGCACGGCAGGGCGCCCACGCTGGTGCGCAACGGCGAAGCGCCGCTGGCGGCCGGGCGCCATGTGCAATCGCTGTGGCGCAGCGCCACCGGCGAACTGTGGGTGCCGGTCTATGGCCGTGGACTGGCCTACCTGCGCCGCGACTGGCGACGCGTGGCGGTGCGCCAGCCGCAGCGCGATCTCGGCGATGGCGTGTACTGCGGGCTGGCGCCGGCGGATGGTGGTGCCGGGTTCTGGCAGATCGAGGGCGACGGCCGCCTGCAGCGCTTCGATGCGGCCACCGGCGCGATCGCCGACATGCCGTGGCGGCACGAGGCGATGGGCGCGATGAAGCTGTCCGCATCGCTGCAGGACAGTCGCGGCCGGCTGTGGCTGGGCAACCTGCAGCACGACCTGAGCCGGCTCGACCTGGCGACCGGCGAGCTGCGCCACTGGCCGTCCTCGGACGCGGACGGCGCACCGGGAGGCGGCGCGCCGGAGTGGCTGGCGGAGGATGGCGACGGCAACGTCTGGCTGGTGACGATGGCGCAGGTGCAGCGCCGCAGCGGCGACAGCGGCGCTGTCCTGGACCGGTTTGCCGAAGGCGACGGCCGCGGCCTGGATTCCAGCGATCTGGACCAGCTCGGCCTCGGGCCGGGAGGCAGCGTCTGGCTGGCCACCGGCACCGGCATGCGTACCTGGAACCCGGCGACCGGCGGCCTCGAGACGGTGCCTGGCATGCCGCGGCAGCGCGTGTACAGCTTCGCCTGGGCCGGCCAGCGGCTGTGGCTGCACCATCTGGATGGGCTGGAGGCGTGGCAGCCCGACGCTGCCGGCCAGTGGACGCGGCGATTGCGGCTGGGACCGGAGCAGGGGATTCCGGCGGTCGAGTCGGCCGGCATGCAGGTCGATGCGCAGCAGAGGGTCTGGCTGGCCACGCGCCGCGGCCTGCTGCGCATCGATGCCGCCGATCCCGCGACGCCGCAGGTCCGCAGCTTCGGTGCCCGCGACGGCCTGTCCAGCAAGGAATTCATCGATGGCTGCCTGTTCCTGTCGGCCACGGGCGTGCTCACCGCGGGCACCGCCGATGGCGCCATGCTGCTGGTCGACACCATGCTGCCGGATGCGCCCGCGTACGTGCCGCCACTGGCGCTCGCCGCGCCCAGCGTGCTGCGCGGCGGCGAGCGCGTCGACCTGCCCGGGGCCGGCGGCTTCCGGCTGGCGGTGGGCGACCGGCAGCTGCAGGTCGATGCGCGGCTGTTGTCGTTCGGCGATCCGCCCGGCAACCGCTACCGCTCGCGCCTGGAAGGATTCGACGGCGACTGGGTGGACCAGGGTGGCAGCACGGTCCGGGAGTTCTCGGTATTGCCGGGCGGGCATTACCGATTGCAGATGCAGGGCGAGGATCCGTTCGGCAATGCCTCGCCGGTCCGGGTGCTGGAGTTCAGTGTCGCGCCGCCATGGTGGCAATCGGCCTGGGGCATCGCCGTGATGGCACTGGCCGGCGCGCTGGTCGCGCTGGCCGCGGCAGCGGCCTACCGTCGCCGTGTGCGCATGCGCAATGCCTGGCGACTGTCCAGGCACAAGCAGGAGCTGGCCGAGCAGGCCTCCCGCGCCAAGACCCGCTTCCTGGCCACGCTCGGGCACGAGATCCGCACGCCGATGACCGGCGTGCTGGGGATGAGCGAACTGCTGCTGGAAACCCCGCTCGACGAACGCCAGGACCGTTATGCGCGCTCGATCCAGTCCGCCGGACGCCACCTGCTGCGCCTGGTCAACGATGCGCTGGACCTGGCCCGCATCGAGGCCGGCAAGCTGCCGCTGGAACAGGCCGACTTCGAGCTGCCGGCCCTGCTGGACGAGGTGGCCGCGCTGGTGGCGCCGATGGCCCGTCGCAAGGGGCTCGAGTTCTCCTGCCACGTGCAGCCGGACGTGCCGGCGGTGCTGCGCGGCGATGCCAGCCGGATACGGCAGATGCTGCTTAACCTGCTGGTCAACGCGATCAAGTTCACCGAGCGCGGCAGTGTTGCATTGCAGGTGACGCCGCCCGCGTCCGGGCCCGGCGTCCGTTTCGTCGTCTCCGACACCGGTCCGGGCATCGAGATCGAACAGCAGGCACGGCTGTTCGACCGTTTCGAACAGGCCGAGGGCGCCCGCACCGCCGCCCGCCATGGCGGCAGCGGCCTCGGCCTGGCGATCTGCCGGGAACTGGCGTTGGCGATGGATGGCCATATCGGGCTCGACAGCCGGCCAGGGCAGGGCAGCCGCTTCGTTCTCGAGCTGCCGCTGCCGCCCGGTGACGCGGCGCACGTGGCGGCCGTCGATGCGCGGGTGGGGCCCTCGGTCGCGGCCAGCCGGCTGCTGCTGGTCGAAGACGATGCCACCGTGGCCGACGTGGTCCGTGGCCTGCTGCAAGGGCGCGGCCACCAGGTCGTGCACGTGGCCCATGGCCTGGCCGCGCTGGCGGAGTTGAGCGGCACGCGGTTCGATGCGCTGCTGTGCGATCTCGACCTGCCGGGACTGGATGGCTTGGCGCTGGCGCGGCAACTGCGCGCGCGAGGCTGCGACATGCCGATGGTGGCCGTCACCGCCCGCTCGGACGGCGATGCCGAGCGCCAGGCCGACGAGGCCGGGTTCGATGCCTTCGTGCGCAAGCCGGTGACCGGCGCGCTGCTGTCGCAGGCGCTGGCGGCGGCCGTGGCCGCACGGGCACCGGGACAACCGGCCCACGCACAGGCCTAGCCGTCCAGTCCATGCCCGCCTGCGGAGGCGGCCGGTTACCATGGCCGGCGCGGGTCCGGCGGACGGACCCCCAACCGGGCAGGGCGCCAGCCATCTGGCGCCGCCCACGGGACCGATGACGATGCGGCTGGGCACATGGGTGTTGCTGTGGGGGTTGCTGGCGCTGGCCCAGGGGGCCGGTGCCGCCGTGCCGGCCCTGCCGCAGCCGCGCCAGATCACCGTGGCCGACGGGCTTCCCTCCAGCAGCATCAATGGCTTCGCCGAGGATCCGCAGGGCTACCTGTGGCTGGCCAGCACCGACGGGCTGGCCCGTTACGACGGCCGCAGCTACCGCATCTGGCGCATCGAGGACGGGCTGCGCGACAACATGCTGTGGAGCGTGCACGTGGACGCGCGCAACCGGGTCTGGATCGGCACCCAGAATGCCGGCATGGCCATGCTCAGCGCCGATCGCCGCCGCTTCCACTACTACGACGGCCGCGGCTATCCGCAGATGGGCAGCGACCCGATCTGGTGCATCACCTCCACCGCCGATGGCAGCATCTGGTTCGGCACGCCCACGCGCGGCCTGTTCCGCCTGGACCCGCAGGGGCGCATGCAGCGTTTCATGCCCGAGGCGGGCAACGCGCACAGCCTGCCGTCGATGGCGGTCAACTTCCTGGCCGAGGCGCCCGACGGCACCTTGTGGGTGGGTACCAAGGACGGGCTGGCGTCCTGGAACGGGCACGGCTTCGACCGCGTGCCCGCCGACGCGCTGCCCTCGCGCATCATCAACGGCCTGACCATCGAAGCCGACGGCAGCCTGTGGATCGCCACCGCCGCCGGCGTCAGCCTGCGCCATCCCGACGGCCGCATCGACAAGCATCCGTGGAAGGGCGTGGAGCCGGGCCACGTGCTGCAGGTGCTGCTGCGCGACACCGACGGCGCCTACTGGCTGGACACGCTGTCGGGCATGGGCCGCGCGGTGGGCGGGCAGGTCGGCGACGTGCCGCTGTACAGCAAGGCCGCGCAGGGGCTGGTCAAGCCGAACTGGTCCACTGGCTTCCAGGACCGCGAGGGCGGGCTGTGGTTCGCCAGTCCCAATACCGGCCTGTGGCACGTGCCGGCGAACTGGCAGCAGTTCGCGGTGCTGGGCAACCGCCACGACGATCCGGACACGATGACCAACCCGTACGTGCTGGCCGCCACCGCCTCGCGCGACGGCCGCTTCTGGCTGGTGGGCACGCGTGGCGCGCTCGACCGGCTGGATCCGGCCAGCGGCGCCATCGAGCACCACCTGCGGCAGATCCACGGCCTGCGCTGGCCATTGTCGGTGCTGGAGGACCGCGACGGCCACGTCTGGGTGGGCCTGTTCGGCGCGCTGGTGCGTTACGCCCCGTCCAGCGGCCGGGTCCGGCGTTGGCAGTCCGGCGATGCCGAGGACGCTGCCCTGGCGGGCGAGGCCACGCTGATGCGGCAGACCGCCGACGGCACACTGTGGATCTACACCGACATCGACGGCCTGCAGCTGCGCGCGCCGGACGGGCGCGTGCTGCGGCACATCGCCCCGGGCAGCCACGGCCTGTCGCAGCGGCTGACGGTGTCGGAGATGCGGGTCGGGCCGGACGGGGCGATCTGGCTGGCGACCAGCGAGGGACTCAAGCGCTGGAATGCCGGTGCCGACGCTTTCGAGCAGGTCCCCGGCGCGCCGGGGACGGCGGTGTACGCGTTCCGCCTGCCCGATACCGGCGTGGCCTGGCTGGCGGGCATGGGCACGCTGGAGAAATACTTGTGGGACGGCCAGCGGCTGCAGTTGCTCGACCGCATCGACCGCGGCGACCAGTTCCCCGCGCTGGCGCCGACCGGGCTGGTGGTCGACGCCAGCGGCGTGGCTTGGGTGGCCAGCATGCGCGGGCTGATCCGCGTCGATCCGGCCAGCCGCGCCATCCGCGTCTACGGGGCCCACGACGGCATCTCCAATCCGCAGCTGCGGCCGCAGACGCTGCTGCAGTCGCGCGGCGGCCAGATCATCGGCGCCACGCCGGACGGCCTGATCCTGTTCGACCCGCAACAGGTGCGTCCGGCCAGCCGGCAACCGCCGTTGACCATCGAGCGTGTGGGCGTGCGCCGCGGCGACCGCGGGCTGGACCTGACCCATGTCGATCCGCTGGTGATCGAGGACGGCGACCGCGACCTGCAGGTGGTGGCGCACCTGCTGTCCTTCTCCGATGCCGAGGCCAACCACTACCGGTTCCGGCTCAGCGGCTACGACCCGGACTGGGTGGACGTGGGCAATGCCGGCGAGCGCCTGTTCTCGCGGCTGCCGCCGGGGCGCTACCTGCTCGAAGTGCAGGGGCAGACCGCCGATGGCGTCTGGTCGCAGGTGCAGACGCTGCGCTTCCAGGTGCTGCCGCCGTGGTGGCGCAGCGGCTGGGGCATCGCCCTGTTCATGCTGCTCGGCCTGGCCGTGGCGGGGCTGGCGGCCTGGCTGTACCGGCGTCGCCTGCGTCGTCGTCATGCCTGGCAACTGGCGCTGCACAAGCAGGAGCTGGCCGAGCAGGCCTCGCTGGCCAAGACCCGCTTCCTGGCCACGCTCGGCCACGAGGTGCGCACGCCGATGACAGGCGTGCTGGGCATGAGCGAGCTGCTGCTGGCCACGCCGCTGGATACCAAGCAGCGCAGCTACACCGAGTCCATCCGCCGCGCCGGCTCGCACCTGCTGCGGCTGGTCAACGATGCGCTGGACCTGGCGCGCATCGAGGCCGGCAAGCTGCAGCTGGAGCAGCAGCCGTTCGACCTGCGCCAGCTGGTGACCGAGGTCGAGGGGCTGATGGCGCCGATGGCGGTCAGCCGCGGCCTGCGCTTCGTGCTGGACAACCAGTTGCCGGCGGAAGTCACCGCCAGCGGCGACGGCATGCGCGTGCGCCAGATCCTGCTCAACCTGCTCGGCAACGCCATCAAGTTCACCGAGCGCGGCCAGGTGTCGCTGCGGATCGCCTCGCCGGTGCCGCACCACATGATCCGCTTCGAGATCGCCGACACCGGCCCGGGCATCAGTGCCGAGCAGAAGGCGCGGCTGTTCCGCCGCTTCGAGCAGGCCGACGGCGCGCGCACCGCGGCCCGCTATGGCGGCAGCGGCCTGGGCCTGGCCATCTGCCAGGAGCTGGCGCTGGCGATGGGCGGCCACATCGACGTGGACAGCCAGCTCGGCGTGGGCTCGCGCTTCACCGTGGACCTGCCGCTGCCGTGGGTGGAGTCCTCGCCCGAGGGACAGGCCAGCGCGCAGGCGCTGGCGGCCGACAGCGCGCCGCTGCGCATCCTGCTGGTGGAGGACGATGCCACCATCGCCGAGGTCATCGCCGGCCTGCTGCGCATGCAGGGACACACCGTCACCCACGCCGCGCACGGGCTGGCGGCGTTGACCGAGACCTCGGCGCAGCATTTCGACCTGGCGTTGCTGGACCTGGACCTGCCGGGCCTGGACGGCCTGGCGCTGGCGCGGCAGCTGCGCGTGTTCGGCTACGACATGCCCCTGATCGCGGTGACCGCGCGTGCCGATGCCGATGCCGAACCGCAGGCGCGCGAAGCCGGGTTCGACGGCTTCCTGCGCAAGCCGGCCACCGGGCAGATGCTGGCCGAGGCGATCGACGCGGTGCGCGGCCTGCGCCCGGCCTAGGCGCGCTGGCCTGTCCGGCCGTCGCCGGTCCGGGCAGCGCTATTCCGGCACTTCCTCGACATGCCGCGGGTGCGGTCGGGTGTCGGGCAGCTGCCAGAAGATCAGCGTCGATGTCAGGGTGATCGCGCCGACGCAGATGAAGGTGGCATGCAGCGCGGCGGTGGCGCCGTGGTTGCCGCCCAGGTGCGCGTCGAACGCCGCCAGCAGGCTGCCGGCGGCGGCCGCACCGAAGCTGGTGGCCAGCATCATCACCATCGACAGCAGGCTGTTGCCGGAACTGGCCTGCTGGTAGTCCAGGTCGCGCAGCGTCACCGTGTTCATCACGGTGAACTGCAGCGAATTGACCGCGCCGAACAGGCCCAGCTGCAGCAGCCGCCAGCCCAGGTGCTGGCCGGGGTCGACCAGCGCGAAGCTGGCCATGGCCACGCCCACCAGCACCGTGTTGATCATCAGGATGCGGCGGTAGCCGAAGCGCTCCACCAGCTTCACCGCCGCGCGCTTGGAGGCCATGCCGGCCAGTGCCACCGGGATCATCATCAGCCCGGCGTCCATCGGGCTCATGCCCAGGCCGACCTGCAGCAGCAGCGGGATCAGCAACGGCATCGCGCCGCTGCCCACGCGCGAGAACAGGTTGCCCAGGATGCCGATGCGGAAGCTGACCACCTTGAACAGCTGCAGCGGGAACAGCGGGGCACGGCTGTCGGCGGCATGCAGCCAGTAGCCGGCCAGCGACGCCAGCCCGGCGAAGGCCAGCAGCATCACCCAGGCATGGCGCCCGGCGGCATCGGACACGCCATCCAGCGCCAGCGACAGCGCGATCATGCCGAAGGCGAGCATGGCGTAGCCGGCCAGGTCGAAGCGCTGGCGCTGCTGCGCATAGCGGTCCGGCATCACCCGCAGCGCGGCGATGAAGCCGATCGCGCCGATCGGCAGGTTGATCAGGAACACCCAGTGCCAGGAGGCCACCTGCACCAGCCAGCCGCCCAGCGTGGGGCCGACCAGCGGGCCGATCAGCGCCGGGATGGCAATGAAGCTCATCGCCTTGAGGAAATGCTCGCGCGGCACCGAGCGCAGCACCGCCAGGCGCCCGACCGGCAGCAGCAGCGCGCCGCCGATGCCCTGCAGCACGCGCGCGGCCACCAGCCACGGCAGCGTCGGCGACAGCGCGCAGGCCAGCGAGCCGGCGGTGAACACCAGGATCGCCGCCAGGAAGGTGCGGCGGGTGCCGTAGCGGTCGGCGATCCAGCCCGAGGCCGGGATGAAGCTGGCCACCGCCAGCGCGTAGCTGAACACCACCGACTGCATCTGCAGCGGGCTCTCGCCCAGGCTGCGCGCCATCGCCGGCAATGCCGTGTTGACGATGGTCGAGTCCAGCATGTTCATGAAGATCGCCAGCGACACCAGCCACAGCAGCGGCCGGAAGCTGGCATAGCCGGGGATCGCCGGCGGCGCGGGCGAGGGTGCGTTCAATCCACCGCTCCGGCCGCGCCGCGACCGCATGCGCAGCGCCGCCGGATCATGCCGGTGCGCGTGCGCTGAGCCGGTGGACGGCCTCCACCAGTGCGGCCACGTGTTCCGGATCCATGTCCGGCGACAGGCCATGGCCGAGGTTGAACACGTGGCCCTCGCGCGAACCGCCGTTGCCGGCCGCGTAGCTGTCCAGGGCCAGCCCGGCCTGCGCGGCGATCGCCTCCGGACGCGCGTACAGCGTGGCCGGGTCCAGGTTGCCCTGCAGTGCCACCTTGCCGCCGGTGCGGCGCGCGGCC
This sequence comes from Pseudomonadota bacterium, assembly GCA_023425225.1. Classification (GTDB taxonomy): domain Bacteria; phylum Pseudomonadota; class Gammaproteobacteria; order Xanthomonadales; family Xanthomonadaceae; genus MMGLT7. The sequence goes on along the minus strand of JAFADB010000364.1, from coordinate 9,162 downwards.
TCGCCCAGTTCCACTGTCCAGTCCACGCCCAGCGCCTCGGCGCCGCTGGCGGCCAGTTCCTCCAGGTAGGGCGCGTTGCCCTTGCCGAACAGGATCAGCGGGGCGCGGTCGGCGTCCTCGCCGCGCGGCAGCTCGCGGGCGATGCGCGCCAGGTAGGGCAGGGAGAACTCGCGGTACATCGCCGGGCCGAGCACGCCGCCCCAGGTGTCGAACACCTGCAGCGCCTGCGCACCGGCCACGCGCTGCGCGGACAGGTAGGCGATGACCGCGTCGGTGACCACTTCCAGCAGCCGGTGCAGCAGTTGCGGCGTGTCCAGCGCCATCGCCTTGATGCGGGCGAAGTCCTTGCTGCCGCCGCCCTCGACCATGTAGCAGGCCAGCGTCCACGGGCTGCCGGAGAAGCCGATCAACGGCACCTTGCCGCCCAGCTCGCGGCGGATCAGCCGCACCGCGTCCATCACGTAGCCCAGTTCGGTCTCCATGTCCGGTACCGCCAGTGCCGCGATGTCGGCCTCGCTGCGCAGCGGGCGGCGGAACTTGGGGCCTTCGCCCTCGACGAAGTACAGCTCCAGCCCCATCGCGTCGGGGATGGTGAGGATGTCCGAGAACAGGATCGCCGCGTCCAGCGGGAAGCGTGCCAGCGGTTGCAGGGTGACCTCGCAGGCCAGCTCCGGGGTCTTGGCCATGGCCAGGAAGCTGCCGGCGCGGGCACGGGTGGCGCGGTACTCGGGCAGGTAGCGGCCGGCCTGGCGCATCAGCCAGACGGGCGTGCGGTCCACGGGCTGACGGCGCAGCGTGCGCAGCAGACGATCGTTGGCGAGGGGCGGGTGGGTCACGTGGAGGTTCCTGGCGGGCGCGTCCGGGCCGGGACGCGCGGGGAGGGCGGCAACGGGCTGGTCGGGCGTCAGCCCGGCGCGGCGCCCTGGATGAACATCACCTTGAAGCCGCGCTTGAGCTGGGTGTCGCGCGCCTTCTCGAAGGCCTGCAGCGCCTCGTCCTGCTGCAGGTACTGCTCGCGCCGCAGCTGCGCGCGGCCGCCGGTGTGGCCGGTCTCGCGCAGCAGCTCCCAGCCGCCGAACAGGTCCGGCTGCAGGCTGAGCTGGACGTAGCGGGGCGGATCGCTGCCGATGGGCGGTTGTTGCAGGAGGATGCGCATGGCGCCGATTGTAGCCGGGTGGCGTGGCGACGCGGCCGAAAGCCGCCGGTGACCGCGATGGCCCGGGGCCGGGAATGCCCGCCCATGCATCCGGCGTCGTCGCCCCGGGCAAACCCGGTGCGTGAGGGTTCAGCCGGCGAGCAGAATCTCCAGCACCTGCGCCTCGTCCACGTCCGCCACCACCTCGGCCTGGCCGATGCCGCGCCACAGCACCAGCCGCAGGCGGCCGGCGATGTTCTTCTTGTCCAGCCGCATGTGCTCCAGCAGCGCCTCGCGACGCACGCCGGCGGGGATGGCGGTGGGCAGGCCGTAGTCGTGCAGCAGCCGTCGCAGCGCCTCGGTATCGTCATCGCCGGCCATGCCCAGCGCGGCGGACAGCCTTGCCGCCAGCACCATGCCCACCGCCACCGCCTCGCCGTGGTTGAGGTTGTCGTTGCCGGGGGCGCCGTAGCCCTGTTCGGTCTCGATGGCGTGGCCGAAGGTGTGGCCGAAGTTGAGCAGCGCGCGCTCGCCCTTCTCCAGCGGATCGCGGGCGACGATCTCGGCCTTGTGCTCGCAGCTGCGGGCGATCGCCTGCGCCAGCGCGTCGTCGTCGCCCGCCAGCAGAGCCTCGCGCTCGGCGGCCAGCCACTGGAAGAACAGCGGGTCGCGGATGGCACCGTACTTGATCGTCTCGGCCAGCCCGGCGCGCAGTTCGCGCAGCGGCAGCGTGCGCAGCGCCGAGGTGTCGGCGATCACCGCGCGCGGCGGATGGAAGGCGCCGACCAGGTTCTTGCCCTGCGGGATGTCCACCGCGGTCTTGCCGCCGACCGAGGAGTCGACCATCGCCAGCAGCGTGGTCGGCAGCTGCACGCAGTCGATGCCGCGCATCCAGCACGCCGCGGCGAAACCGGCCAGGTCGCCGACCACGCCGCCGCCGAGCGCGAACACGCAGGCATCGCGGCTGGCGCCGAGTTCGGCCAGCGTGTCGGTCGCCTGGGCGAAGCTGGCCAGGGTCTTGGACGCCTCGCCGGCGGGAATGACCAGTTCGCGGATGCGCAGCTGCGGATCGGCCTGCAGCAGCGCGGCGCTGACCTGCGGCGCATACAGCGGCGCCACGAGGGAATCGCTCAGCAGCATCACGTGGCGGCCGCGCACGCGTGCGGCCAGGCGGGCGCCGTCGCCCAACAGGCCCGGGCCGATGGCGATGGTGTAGGGCGTATCGCCGCCGACATCGACGGTGCGCGGGGAAAGGATCATGAAGGGTATTCCGTTGATTGCCAGCGCGAGGCCAGCTGCAGGGCCAGGCGCGCGGTGGCCTCGTTGGGGGAAAGGCGGTCGGTGTCCAGCTCCAGGTCCGCCACCTCGCGGTAGAGCGGTTCGCGCTGGCGGGTGAGTTCGTGCAGCACCTGCTCACGGTCGCCGCGGTGCAGCAGCGGGCGGCTGCGGTCGCGCTGCAGCCGCTGCAGCTGCGATTCCACACCCACCCGCAGGTACACCGCGAAGCTGCGCTCGCGGATGTGGCGGCGATTGTCCTGGTGCAGCACCGCCCCGCCGCCGGTGGAGATCAGCCGGCCGCACCCCTGCAGCAGTTCCTGCAGCACCGCACGCTCGTGTTCGCGGAAACCGGCCTCGCCGGAGTGTTCGAAGATCGCGTTGATGCTGGCGCCGGCGCGTTCGACGATGGCGTGGTCGGCATCGACGAATTCCAGGCCGAAACGCTCGGCCAGGCGCCGGCCGATGCTGCTCTTGCCGGCGCCCATCGGGCCAACCAGCACGAGGTTCGGGGCGGGATTCATCGCGCAGATGCTAGCACCTCGTCCCGGTCCCTTAACACCGGCGCCGGTAGCGTGCGAAGACCGGTGAACGACCGGGATCGCAGAGGGAGCAGGCAGCCATGTCCGTTGCAAAAATCATCGAGGTCAACGCGTCGTCCCCCACCAGCGTGGAGGATGCCGTCAAGGCCGGGCTCGCCAAGACCGCCGAGACGGTGAAGAACATCCAGGGCGCATGGGTCAACGAGATCAAGGTGGTGACCGATCCGGCCGGGGAGATCAGCGAATGGCGGGTCAACCTGCGCATCACCTTCGTGGTGGAGTAGGTCGGTCTCTTCAGCGCAAGCTACGCCGCCGTAGCTCCTTCTCCCGCTTGCGGGGGAAGGGAGCTTGCCAATATCCCTGATACCTAAAAAATCGCCTGTGCGCGGGTGACGACCCTGCCGGCATTCGCGCCAGGCAATGCCCTAATCCGGCTGCGCCGTGCGCCGCTCGTCCAGTTGCACGGTGCGGTCGGCGATGCCGGGCAGGGTGCGCATGGCCTGCCGGCTGACGCGCTCGTAGAACTGCACGAAGCGTTCCACCTCCGCACGTGTCATCCCCTTGCGGCCCGGTTCGGCCGCCTGCAGCGCCTGTTCCTGCTGCCAGCGCCATTCGGGCACGATCTCGAAGCCGGGTCCCTGCAGGTACCACAGGCGATCGAAGCGCTGCCACAGCGCCGGATAGTCGCGGCCGAGCGATTCGTTGACCGCGCGGCGCCAGCGGCCGTCGGCATCCTCGTCGCGCTCGAGCGTGTTGATCGGCGTGAGCAGTGCGGCCTCCTCCTCCGGCGGCGTGCCCAGGAACCAGCCTTCCACCACTAGCAGGTCGAGCGGATGGTCGACCCGGGTCCAGTGCTCGGCCGGGTAGCGGTCGTCGGCCAGCTTGTCGAAGCGCGGCAGCAGGGTCGGCTCGCCCGCGGCCAGCGCGTCGAGCGTGCGCCGGGCCAGGGCCAGGTCGTGGGTGCCGGGCGGGCCGCGCGTCTCCAGTAGCGGATGCCGACTGCGCGCCAGTTCCCGGCGCTCGGCGCGGGTGAGGTAGACATCGTCGATCGACAGCGTGGCCGCACGCAGCCCGCGCCGGGCGGCCGCATCCACCACCTGCGTGGCCAGCGTGGACTTGCCGCTGCCCTGCAGGCCGGTGATGGCCAGCACCGGCAGGCGGCCGCCGACGGACAGCGCATCCTCCAGTGCGTCGAGCACCAGTGTTTCGGGGAAACCTTTGATCCGGTTCATATGCGCACCGCGGGTCATATGGCCACAATAGGGTAATGCCCTTCCACCGCAGGCGCCGTCATGCCCGAATCCCCCGATCTGTACGCCGAAGCCCTGTCCACCTTCGCCAGCCTGTACGAGGAGGCCAAGGCCGGCGACGAGGCCGAACCCAACGCGATGGCGCTGGCCACCGCCACCCCTGACGGCCGTCCTTCGGTACGCACGGTGCTGCTCAAGGCGTTCGATCCGCGCGGCTTCGTGTTCTATAGCCACGTCGACAGCCCCAAGGGGCGCGACCTGCAGCTCAATCCCAATGCCGCGCTGCTGTTCCTGTGGCGGCGCCTGCGCGAGGCCGGCATCCAGGTGCGCATCGAGGGCGAGGTACAGGCGGTTTCCGCCGCCGAGGCCGATGCCTATTTCGCCTCGCGTCCGCGCATGAGCCAGATCGGCGCCTGGGCCTCGGCGCAGTCGCAGCCGCTGGCTTCGCACGAGGAGTTCGAGCAGCGCCTGGCCAAGGTCGAGGCCAATTTCGACGGCCGCGAGGTTCCGCGCCCGGAAGGCTGGGGCGGATTCCGCGTGGTGCCGGCACGCATCGAGTTCTGGTACGGCGCGCGCTTCCGCCTGCACGAACGCTGGCGCTACGAGCGCGATGCCGCAGGCCGGTGGTCCAAGCGCATGCTGTTTCCCTGATGCGGCTCAAGCCCGTCTACCGCATCACCGTGTTCGTCCCGCCCGCGCACCTGGAGGCGCTCCGGCGCGGCATCCTGGCGGTCGATCCGCTCGGCGACGGCCGCTACGACCAGGTGATGTGGACTTCGGCGCCGGCAGAGGAGCAGTTCCGGCCATTGCCCGGGGCGACGCCGGCGCAGGGCCGCGTCGGCGAACTGGAGCGCGTGCCCAGCGTGCGCCTGGAGTTCGCCATCGCGCGTGATCCGGAACTGCTGCAGCGGATGATCGAGCAGGGCATCCACGCCCATCATCCCTGGGAGGTGCCGGCGGTGTTCGTCGACGAGGCGCTGTTTCCGCTGCCCTGACGCGCGCTGGCCTTCAGCCGATGCGGTGCCTGGACGGTGAATCGCGTTGCTGTGGGAGCGGCGTAAGCCGCGAGGTTTCCCGGGCCCGGCTTGCATCGCGGCTTACGCCGCCCCCACGGACGAAGGCGAGGGATCGTGAGCCGGCACTCAGTCGTTGGCGGCCGACAACTCGGCGCCGCGACGGCGTGCCGCATCGACCGCGTCGGCCACCAGCCGTTCGAAGCCGCCGGCCTGGAAGGTCTCGATCGCGGCCTGGGTGGTGCCGTTGGGCGAGGTCACGCGCCGGCGCAGCTCGGCCGGCGCCTCGTCCGATTCGGTGAGCATGCGCGCCGCGCCGCGCAGCGTCTGCGCCACCAGGATGTGCGCGGCATGCGGCGACAGCCCTTGGGCGATGCCTGCGGCCTCCATCGCCTCGGCCAGCAGGAACACGTAGGCCGGGCCGCTGCCCGACACCGCGGTCACCGCGTCCATCAGGGCCTCGTCGTCGATCCACACCGTGGCGCCGGCGCTGCCCAGCAGGCGCTCGGCCTGCTCGCGCTGGACCTGGGAGGCCTGGTCGTTGGCGTGCAGGCCGGTCACCCCGGCGCCCAGCAGTGCCGGCGTGTTCGGCATCGCGCGCACCACCGGCAGGCCACCGCCCAGCCAGCGCTGCAGCTGGTCGATGGTGATGCCGGCGGCGATCGACACCACCAGCGGATGCTGTGCCTGCGCCGACGGCTGCAGCGATTCGCACACGCCGCGCAGCACCTGCGGCTTGACCGCGAACAGCCACAGCCTGCTGCCGCGCACTGCCTCGGCGGCGTCGGCGAAGGTGTGCACGGCGAACTCGTGCTCCAGTGCCCGGCGCAGCTCTGCATTGGGCTCGGCCACGCGGATGCCGTCACCGGTGAAGCCGCGGCGGATGAGCCCGGAGATCAGGCTGCGCGCCATGTTGCCGCCGCCGACGAAGGCGAGGGTGCCGCGGCCCTGGAGGTCGGAAGGAAGATCGGTAGACATGGCGAGGTCCGTGGTCGGTGAGGGGTTCAATGCGGAGGACGGCTGCCGAACAGCGCCGTGCCCACCCGCACCATGGTCGCGCCTTCGGCGATGGCCTGGGCGAAATCCGCGCTCATGCCCATCGACAGCGTATCCACCTGCGGGTAGGCGGCGGCGAGTGCATCGAACAATGCGCGCATGCGGCGGAAGGCGTCGAGCCGGCGCTCGGCCTCGGGGAAGGGGGCCGGGATCGCCATCAGCCCGCGCAGTGCCAGCCGCGGCTGCGCGGCGATGGCCGCGGCCAGCGCATCGATCTGCTGCGGCGCACAGCCGTGCTTGCTGGATTCGTCGTCGATGTTGACCTGGATGAGCACGTTCAGCGGCGCGCGCCCGTCCGGACGGTGGCGCGCCAGCGGCTCGACCAGCTTGGGCCGGTCCACGGTCTGCACCCAGTCGAACAGGCGCGCGGCGATGTCGGCCTTGTTGGACTGCAGGTGGCCGATCAGGTGCCATTCCAGGCCCAGGCCATCCAGCTCGGCGGCCTTGGCCGCGGCCTCCTGCACGTAGTTCTCGCCGAAGGCGCGCTGGCCCTGGGCGGCCAGCGCCGCCACCGCGCTGGCTGGCTGGGTCTTGGACACGGCCAGCAGCACCGCCTCCGGGCGCCCGGAGGCACGGGCCGCGGCGGCCATTTCCCGGCGGATTTCCTCGAGTTGCGAAGTCGGCACGGTGTCAGGTTCCAGCGCAGGCAAGGACCGCTATACTGCCGCCCGGGGAAAAATCCTTCCAGTCGCAGCCTCAGGGGAAAAGCAGCGTATGGATATCGCTGAACTATTGGCGTTTTCGGTCAAGAACAAGGCATCGGACCTGCACCTTTCCGCAGGGCTGCCGCCGATGATCCGCGTGGACGGCGATGTGCGCCGCATCAACATTCCCGCGCTGGACCACAAGCAGGTGCATGCGCTGGTCTACGACATCATGTCCGACAAGCAGCGGCGCGACTACGAGGAGTTCCTCGAGGTCGACTTCTCGTTCGAGATCCCGTCGCTGGCGCGCTTCCGCGTCAATGCGTTCAACCAGAACCGCGGCGCCGGCGCGGTGTTCCGCACCATTCCCTCCGAGGTGCTGACGCTGGAGGACCTGGGCTGCCCGCCGATCTTCCGCCAGCTGATCGAGCAGCCGCAGGGCCTGATCCTGGTGACCGGGCCGACCGGCTCGGGCAAGTCGACCACCCTGGCCGGCATGATCGACCACATCAACAAGAACGAATACGGCCATATCCTCACCGTCGAGGACCCGATCGAATTCGTCCACACCTCGCAGAAGTGCCTGATCAACCAGCGCGAGGTGCACCGCGACACCCACGGCTTCAACGAGGCGCTGCGCTCGGCGCTGCGCGAGGACCCCGACATCATCCTGGTCGGCGAGTTGCGCGACCTGGAGACCATCCGCCTGGCGCTGACCGCCGCGGAGACCGGCCATCTGGTGTTCGGCACCCTGCACACCAGTTCGGCGGCCAAGACCATCGACCGCATCATCGACGTGTTCCCGGCCGGTGAGAAGCCGATGGTGCGCTCGATGCTGTCCGAGTCGCTGCGCGCGGTGATCTCGCAGGCGCTGCTGAAGAAGGTCGGCGGCGGGCGCACCGCGGCGTGGGAGATCATGGTCGGCACCCCGGCCATCCGCAACCTGATCCGCGAGGACAAGGTGGCGCAGATGTACTCGGCCATCCAGACCGGCCAGCAGGTCGGCATGCAGACGCTGGACCAGCACCTGCAGGACCTGGTCAAGCGCAGCCTGATCACGCGCAACCAGGCGCGCGAGTACGCCAAGGACAAGCGTATCTTCGAGTGACCGGCGCGGGCGGTGATGCCACCGCCCCGCCGCATGCCGTCCATCCACATTGCCCCGCACGCCATTGCCGGAGTCCGTCATGAGCACCATCGACTTCACCTCGTTCCTCAAGCTGATGGCGCACCAGAAGGCGTCGGACCTGTTCATCACCTCGGGCATGCCGCCGGCGATGAAGGTGCACGGCAAGATCACCCCGATCACGCAGACGCCGCTGACCCCGCAGCAGAGCCGCGACCTGGTGCTCAACGTGATGACGCCGGCCCAGCGCGAGGAATTCGAGAAGACCCACGAGTGCAACTTCGCCATCGGCGTGGCCGGGGTGGGACGCTTCCGCGTCAGCTGCTTCTACCAGCGCAACCAGGTCGGCATGGTGCTGCGCCGGATCGAGACGCGCATCCCCACCGTGGAAGAGCTCAACCTGCCGCCGGTGATCAAGACGCTGGCGATGACCAAGCGCGGCATCATCATCTTCGTCGGCGCCACCGGCACGGGTAAGTCCACCTCGCTGGCGGCGATGATCGGCTACCGCAACCAGAACTCGACCGGCCACATCATCACCATCGAGGACCCGATCGAGTTCGTGCACAAGCACGAGGGCTGCATCGTCACCCAGCGCGAGGTCGGCATCGACACCGACAGCTGGGAGAACGCGCTCAAGAACACCCTGCGCCAGGCGCCGGACGTGATCATGATCGGCGAGGTGCGTACCCGCGAGGGGATGGACCACGCCATCGCCTTCGCCGAGACCGGCCACCTGGTGCTGTGCACGCTGCACGCCAACAACGCCAACCAGGCGATGGACCGCATCATCAACTTCTTCCCCGAGGACCGCCGCGGCCAGCTGCTGATGGACCTGTCGCTCAACCTCAAGGGCGTGGTGGCGCAGCAGCTGATCCCGACCCCGGACGGCAAGGGCCGCCGGGTGGCGATGGAGATCCTGCTGGGGACGCCGCTGATCCAGGACTACATCCGCGACGGCGAGATCCACAAGCTCAAGGAGGTGATGAAGGAATCCACCAACCTGGGCATGAAGACCTTCGACCAGAGCCTGTTCGAGCTGTACCAGGCCGGCGAGATCAGCTACGACGACGCGCTGCGCTACGCCGACTCGCAGAACGAGGTGCGCCTGCGCATCAAGC
>JAFADB010000140.1 GCA_023425225.1 Pseudomonadota bacterium | reverse complement strand
AGCTAAGCATGTAGTGCCGGGGATGGAGTGCCTTCGGACGCGGGTTCGATTCCCGCCAGCTCCACCATAAACGACCCGGGAGGGTCACGAAAAAGGCCGGAACCGCAGGGTTCCGGCCTTTTTCGTGACCAGGCCAAGCCAACGCAATCCGTCGCGGCCTACGAAACCGCGGGGGTACATATGGGGGTATCTGTGCATTGGCCCAGCGCCGATACCCCCATGCCGGTGTACGGTCTGCCATATGGCACCAGAAATGAATGACCCGATAGGGTCATGATCGAAGCCGGAACCTGCAGGCTCCGGCCTCTTCCGCATGGCATTGCCTGCCTCTCAGCGCGTCGTCGAGGCAGCGGCAGGGCCCGCAAGCGCTGCTGCATGCGACGGCGCCTGCCCCAACCTGCCCAGCGCCTTGTACACCGCGACCACGCCGACGTTGACCGATGCCTCGGCCTGCGCCAGCGCATCATCGGCGGCCAGCTGGGTGCGCTGGGCGTCGAGCAATGTCAGGAAGTCCTCCGAGCCCTCGCGGTAGCGGATCTGCGCCAGCGCCTCGGCACGGCGTGCGGCGGTGGCCTGGTCGGCCACAATCGCCAGCCGCGACTGCTGCTTGGCGTAGGCGGTCAGCGCGTTCTCGGTGTCTTCCAGGGCCAGCAGCACCGTCTTCTCGTACTCGGCCAGGCTGCCGTCGGCCTGCGCCTTGCTGGCGCGCAGCCGCGCCCGCACGCTGCCGAAGTCGAACGCCGCCCAGCTGATCGAGGGCGTCAGCGACCAGGCCTTGCTGGCGCCGTCGAACAGGCTGCCGGCATCGCCGGAGAGGAAGCCGACGAAGCCGCTCAAGCTGACCCGCGGGAACAGCTCGGCGGTGGCCACGCCGACCTGCGCGGTGGCCGCGGCCAGTCGCCGTTCGGCGATGCGCACGTCCGGCCGCTGCCGCAGCAGATCGCCGACATCACCCAACGGCAACGGCTTGGCGTAGGCCGGCGCGGTGCGTGCCACCAGCAGCGTGTCCAGTGCTTGCGGCGGCTGGCCCAGCAGCACCGCCAGGCGATGGCGGAAGCGCGACTCGGCCATGTCCAGCAGCGGGATGTCGGCCTCGATCGCCTTCAGCCGGGCGCGGCTGCTCTGCACGTCCAGCTCGCTGCCGGCACCCAGTTCCCAGCGCGTCTGCGTGAGCTGCTGGGTGTCGCGCAGGTTGCCCAGGGTCTGCCGCGCCACGTCGAGCTGCTTCTGCACCCCGCGCAGCTCGAAGTAGTTGCGCGCCACCTCGGCGGCCACGGTGACCTGGGCATCGGCCAGGCCGGCCTGTTCGGCTTCCAGGTCGGCACGTGCGGCCTGCGCGGCGCGACGCTGGCGGCCGAACAGGTCCAGCTCCCAGCCGGCATCGAAGCCCAGGCTGTAGCTCTCGCTGGTCGCGCGCTCGCCGCCGTTGGCCAGGTCCGGCTGGCGGCGGCGGTCGTAGTCGCCGCCGGCGGTGGCGTGCGGGGCCTGGTCGAGGCGGTGCTCGACGAACACCGCGCGCGCCTGCGCCACCCGCGACAGGGCGATGCGCAGGTCGTGGTTGGCCGCCAGCGACTGCGCCACCAGTTGCTCCAGCACCGGGTCGCCGAACTGCGACCACCAGGCCCCGACCGGCGATTCGCCGGTGAAGGCGGCATAGCGCGTGCCCTGCAGGTCGACCGGAGGCTGTGCCGGCGCGACATAGTCCGGCCCCACGGTGACGCAGCCGGCCAGCAGCAGCGAGGCGATGCCCGCGGACAAAAGATTCCTCACCATGGCAGCACCTGTCCCTGATGGGTGAAGCTGCCGTTCGGGCCGTCCTCGCCGATCAGCGCCAGCTGCACGCTGCTGCGGGCGCCGTCGGCGACGTCGAGTTCGCCGGCGCCGGCATTCATGTCGGTCTTCACGTAGCCGGGATGGACGGCATTGACCTTGATCGCGGTGTCGCGCAGTTCGTAGGCAAGCTGCACCGTCCATGCGTTGACCGCACTCTTGGACGCGCTGTAGGCGGGCAGCTTGAAGTGATAGATCGGCGATGACGGCTCGACGTGCAGCGCCAGCGAACCGAGGATGCTGGACACGTTGACGATGCGCCCGGCCGGCGACGCCCGCAGCAGTGGCAGGAACGCCAGCGTGGTTTCGATCAGGCCGAACAGGTTGGTATCGAAGGTCCTGCGCCAGATGTCGAGCGATTGCTGCGACGGCGCCTTGTCCGGCGCATCGAGAACGACGCCGGCGTTGTTGACGAGGATGTCCAGCCTGCCGTGGCGTTCCTGCACGGTCTTCGCGGCGTTGGCGATGCTGGCCGGATCGGCCACGTCGAGCGCGAGGGCCTCGACCGGCAGGCCGTCCAGTTGCAGGTTCAGTACCGCGTCGGAGGTGCGCTCCGGATCGCGGCCGGCCAGCAGCGTGTGCACGCCGGCCCGGGCCAGCTGGCGCACGGTTTCCAGGCCGATGCCGCGGGTGGCGCCGGTGACCAGGGCGATCTTTGAATCTGTGTTCATGTCCGAAATCTCTTGAGAAAAGGGAAAAACCGGCGTGCTCAGGCCCCGGCCGGATCCGCCGCGAAGGTGGATTCGCCGTGCCGCACCAGCGGCCGCCGCGCCAGCTTGCGCAGCGCCACGTAGAACACCGGGGTGAGGAACAGGCCGAACGCGGTCACGCCGAGCATGCCGGCCAACACGGTGATGCCGGTGACCGCGCGCACCTCCGCGCCGGCGCCATGGCCGAGCAGCAGCGGCACGGTGCCGGCGATGAAGGCGATGGAGGTCATCACGATCGGGCGCAGGCGCAGCCGGCACGCTTCCAGTGCCGCGGCGATGGTGCTCCGACCCTGCAGTTCCAGTTCGCGGGCGAACTCAACGATCAGGATCGCGTTCTTGCACGCCAGGCCCATCAGCACCACCAGGCCGACCTGCACGAACACGTTGTTGTCGCCGCCGGTCAGCCACACCCCGAGCAGCGCCGACAGCAGCGTCATCGGCACGATCAGGATCACCGCCAGCGGCAGCGTCCAGCTCTCGTACAGCGCGGCCAGCACCAGGAATGCCAGCAGCACCGCCATCGGGAACACGATCAGCGCCGCGTTGCCCTGGGTGGACTGCTGGTAGCTCAGGTCGGTCCACTCGATGGTCATGCCGTTGGGCAGCACCTGCGGCGCCATCGCCGCCAGCGCCTGCATCGCCTGGGTGGAGGACAGCACGCGCGGGTCGGCCTCGCCCACCAGGTCGGCGGCCGGGTAGCCGTTGTAGCGGATCACCGGGTCCGGGCCGTAAGTCTGGCCCATGCTGACCATGCTGCCGATCGGTACCATCTCGCCGCGGTCGTTGCGGGTGCGCAGGTTGCCGATGTCCTCGACGCTGTCGCGGAACGGGCCGTCGGCCTGGGCGATCACCTGGTAGGTGCGGCCGAAGCGGTTGAAGTCGTTGACGTAGGTCGAGCCCAGGTAGGTCTGCAGGGTGTCGAACAGGTTGCCCAGCGGCACGCCCTGCGCCTTGGCCTTGTCGCGGTCGACCTGGGCGTCGAGCTGCGGCACGTTGGCCTGGTAGGTGCCGATCGGGAACTGCATGCCCGGGGTCTGCGCGACCGCGCCGGAGAAGGCGTTGACCGCGTCCTGCAGTTGCCCGTAGCCCAGCCCGGCGCGGTCCTGCACGTACAGCGAGTAGCCCGAGCCCTGCCCCAGGCCGAGGATCGGCGGCGGCATGATCGCGAACGCGAAGCCCTCGCGGATCTGCCCGATGCGGGCATTGATCTCGGCATTGATCGCCTCGGCGCTGCGCGTGCGCTCGCCGAACGGCTTGAGCGTCAGGAACACGGTGCCGGTGTTGGGGGTGTTGGTGAACTGCAGCGGGTTCAGCCCCGGGAACGCGATGGCGTGGTCCACGCCCTCGGTCTGCAGGGCGATCGTGCTGATCTTGCGGATTACCGCGTCGGTGCGCTCCAGCGAGGCGCCCTCGGGCAGCTTGGCGCCGGCGATCAGGTACAGCTTGTCCTGGGTGGGGATGAAACCGCCCGGCACCGCCTTGAACATCAGCCCGGTGGCCAGCAGCAGCAGCGCGTACACCGCGAACACCGCGCCGCGGCGGCCGAGGATGCGCGAGACCGCGCCCTGGTAGCGGTGCGAGCTGGCGCCGAAGAAGCGGTTGAACGGCCGGAACAGCCAGCCGAACAGGCGCTCGATCAATCGCGTCGGGCGGTCCTTGGGCGCGTCGTGCGGCTTGAGCAGCATCGCCGCCAGCGCCGGCGACAGGGTCAGCGAGTTGATCGCCGAGATCACCGTGGAGATGGCGATGGTCACCGCGAACTGCTTGTAGAACTGGCCGGTCACCCCGGACAGGAACGCCATCGGCACGAACACCGCGCACAGCACCAGGGCGATGGCGACGATCGGCCCGGACACCTCGCGCATGGCCTGGTGCGCGGCGGCCAGCGGCGCCAGCCCCTCCTCGATGTTGCGCTCGACGTTCTCCACCACCACGATCGCGTCGTCGACCACGATGCCGATCGCCAGCACCAGGCCGAACAGCGTCAGCGTGTTGATCGAGAAGCCCAGCAGGTACAGCGCGGCGAAGGTGCCCACCACCGACACCGGCACCGCCAGCAGCGGAATGACCGAGGCGCGCCAGGTCTGCAGGAACAGGATCACCACCAGCACCACCAGCAGCACCGCCTCGAGCAGGGTCTGCACCACCGCCTTGATCGAATCGCGCACGAACACGGTCGGGTCGTACGGCGCGGTCCAGCTCACGCCTTCGGGGAACTGCTGCTGCAGTTCGGCCATCTTGGCGCGCACCGAGTTGGACAGGTCGATCGAGTTGGCCCCGGGCGCCTGGAACACGCCCATGCCCACCGCGTTCTTGTTGTCCAGCTGCGAGCGCAGCGTGTAGTTGCCGGCGCCCAGCTCCAACCGCGCCACGTCGGACAGGCGCACGATCTCGCCGTCGCCGCCGCTCTTGACGATGATGCGGCCGAACTCGGCCTCGTTGGCCAGACGTCCCTGGGCGTTGATCGACAGCAGGAAATCGCTGTCGTTGGGCATCGGCTCGGCGCCGAGCTGGCCGGCCGAGACCTGCACGTTCTGCTCGCGCACCGCGGCGACCACGTCGGCGGCGGTGAGCCCGCGCGCGGCGACCTTGTCCGGGTCCAGCCAGATGCGCATGGCGTAGTCGCCGGCGCCGAAGATGTTGATCTGGCCCACGCCGGGCAGGCGCGACAGCTCGTCCTTGATCTTCAAGGTGGCGTAGTTGCTCAGGTACAGCGAGTCGTACTTGCCGTTGGGCGAGGTCAGGTGCACCACCATGGTCAGCGTCGGCGACTGCTTCTGCGTGGTCACGCCCTGCCGGCGCACGTCCTCGGGCAGGCGCGCCTCGGCCTGGCTGACGCGGTTCTGCACCTGCACCTGCGCCTGGTCCGGATCGGTGCCGGGCTTGAAGGTCACGGTGACGATCAGCACGCCGTCCGAGCCGGCCACCGACTTCATGTACATCATGTCCTCGACGCCGTTGATCGATTCCTCCAGCGGCGTGGCGACGGTCTCGGCGATGACCTTGGGGTTGGCGCCCGGATATACCGCGCGCACCTGCACGCTGGGCGGCACCACGTCGGGGTACTCGCTGACCGGCAGCAGCGGGATCGAGATCAGGCCGGCGGCGAAGATGACGATCGACAGCACCGCGGCGAAGATCGGCCGGTCGATGAAGAAACGCGAAAAGTCCATGAGTGGATTTCCTGGAAGGTGTTCCGAAAAAACGAAAGAACGAAGTGCCCTTCCCTTCCCCCGTTCGCAGGGGAAGGTGCCGAAGGCGGATGGGGGCATGCGTCAGCTGCCAATCACGCCAGCTACCGCAGAGCGCCCTTGGCCGCCCGTACGTGTTCCCTTCTCCCGCACGCGGGAGAAGGGAGCCGCCTGCAGTCAGTTCAACGCCGCGCTCTCGCGGCCGGCCGGCGGCGATGCCTGCGCCAGCGGCTTGGCATCGACCGCCATGCCCGGCATGAAGATCTTCTGCACGCCGTCCACCACCACCCGGTCGCCCGCCGCCAGGCCCTGCTCGACGATGCGCAGGCCCTCGGCGCTGCGGCCGAGGCGCACGTCGCGGCGCTGCGCCTTGCCGTCCTTGTCCACGACATAGACGTACTTGCGGTCCTGGTCGGTCAGCACCGCCTTGTCGTCCACCAGCACCGCGTCGAAGCGGCCGCTGCCGAGCAGTTGCACGCGTGCGAACAGGCCGGGCGTGAACAGCCGCTCGCGGTTGTCCAGTAGCGCGCGCACGCGGATGGTGCCGGTGCTGCGGGCGACCTGGTTGTCGAGGAAATCGACCTTGCCCTGGTGCGGGTAGCCCTGCTCGCCGACCAGGCCGATGCGCACCGGTAACGCGCCGCCGCGCTCGCTCGGCCGCGAGCCGTCGCGCGCCATCTGCGCATAGCGCAGGAAGGTGCCCTCGTCGGCGTCGAAGTACACGAACACCGTGTCCTGCGACACCAGCGTGGTCAGCACGCTGGCGCTGTCGCCGGCGCTGACCAGGTTGCCGGCGGTGACCATGGCGCGCCCGGCGCGGCCGTCGATCGGCGCGCGCACCTGGGTGAACTCCAGGTTGAGCCGGGCGCTGTCCACCGCGGCCTGCGCCGCCTGCATGTCCGCGACCGCCTGGTCGGCGGCGGCACGCCGCTGCTCCCAGCTCTCGGTGGAGATGGCCTGCTGCTCGGCCAGCTTCTTCGCCCGCGCCGCCTCGCTGCGGCCCAGTTCGGCCTGGGTGCGGGCGCGGGCCAGCTCGGCGTTGGCGCGCGCCAGTTCGGCGCGGTAGCTGCGCGCGTCGATGGTGAACAGCACGTCGCCCTTCTTCACCTCCTGGCCTTCGACGTAGTTCACCTGGTCGATGTAGCCGGACACGCGCGGGCGCAGCTCGACGTTCTGCACCGCCTCGATGCGGCCGCTGAACTCGTCCCACTGGCTGACCTCGCGCTGCAGCGCCGGGGCGACGCCGACCTGCGGCGCGGGCGGCGCCTGCTCTGCCGCCTGCGAGCCGCAGCCGGCCAGTGCCAGCGCCAGCAGGCTGATCGCCAGCGTGCGCGGCCAGTGCCGCGGGATATCGGAAAGGATGGAAATCATGGGGAAACCTCGAAGGGGTGGAAAGGCAGGGAAACCGGCGCCATCAGGCCGGTGACGGGACGCGCAGCGAGTTGCCGGTCGATGGCCACCAGCGCCTGGTCCGGCACGCCGCGGCCGGCGATCAGCCGTACCGCGGCGCGTCCGACCGCGGCGGCGTCGAGCCATTCGGGGCATGCGTCGGCGATGCGGTCGGGGTTGCGCACCGGCTGGCCGAGCGCCAGGAACTGCACGCGCACGCCCAGCGACTGCGCCTCCTCGTGCAGTACCTGCGCGAGCATGTGCACCGCGGTGCCAGCGACCGAGCTGGCGCCGTGCCCGGACCAGGCGCGCAGGGCGCACGGGCTGCCGACCATCACGTAGCGCCCGCCCAGATCGGCCTCGGCCAGCAGCGGCAGCAGGTGGCGGGCCGCCGCCAGGTGCGGCAGCAGGTCCTGCTCCAGCACCTGGCCCAGCGCGTCGGCCGGCAGGTCGAGCAGGCGGCCGTGCCGGGACGCGCCCTCCAGGTTGGCGACCACCGCCGTCAGCGGCCGCCGGCGCAGGGCCAGCCGCGCGGCCAGCGCGACGGCGGCGGCTTCGTCGGCGACCGATCCGGGCAGGGTGTCGAACGCTGGCCGGTCGCCGAACTCGGCCTGCATCCGCACCAGGGCATCGGCATCCGCATCGACCACCAGCACCGGGCTGCCGGCCTCGATCAGTGCGCCGACCACGCCGCGGGCCACCACGTTGCCGCCGCCCAGCACCAGCACCTCCGGCTGCAGCATCCCGCTCATGGGACTTTTACTCCCGGTGGCGGGACAATCCCATCCGGCGGCATCTGTTCGCCGCAGGCGGCGGGCAGGAGTTGCTGCCCGATGCCCGGGTATTCGGGCGGCGGCGTGAATTCCCTGAAAGCCCGGTAGCGCGGGGAGTCTGGCGGCAAAGAGACGCCATCGGCCCTGAAATGGCCGGGAAAAACGACGGATCTGAACCAGCTGCGCAAAAGACGCCTGAACATGGCAGGACACCTGCAAGATCGGAATGGCGCCAAGTTAGCCCCCGAACCCGCACTTGATTAGTCCTGATTTAGGGGAATAATCGTCCCGTCCCCGGTCCAATCTCCAGGAGCCACCCATGGCCCACGATCTCAACGACAGCCTGATCTTCGTCAAGGTGGTCGAGCAGGGCAGCTTCATCGCCGCCGCCCATGCCCTCGGCCTGCCCAAGACCACCGTCAGCCGCAAGGTGCAGGAACTGGAGCAGCGGCTGGGCGCACGCCTGCTGCACCGGACCACCCGCCGCATCGGCCTGACCGAGGCCGGCACCATCTATCACGAGCACTGCCAGCGCATCGCCCGCGAACTGGACGAGGCTGAGAGCGCGGTCGGCCAGCTGCAGTCGGGACCGCGCGGCTGGCTGCGTTTCACCGTGCCCTACTCCATCGGCATCACCTGGATCGCGCCGCTGCTGGGCGACTTCCATGCCCAGTACCCGGAGATCCAGCTGGACATGCACCTGGGCAACGAGACGCTGGACCTGATCGCCGGCGAGGCGGACCTGGCACTGCGCGTCGGCGCGCTGCCGGACTCCAACCTGGTGGCGCGCAAGCTCGGCAGCCTGCGCAGCCAGGTGTTCGCCAGCCCGGCCTACATCGAGCGCTACGGCGAGCCGCTGCACCCGGACGAACTGCAGTTCCACCGCACCCTGGCCATGCGCAAGCGGCGCAGCGGCGCGGCCGGCAACCCGCGCTTCTCCTGGTCGCTGACCGACGGCAACGAGCTGCACGATTTCCCGGTCAATCCGTTGATGGTGGCCAACGATCCGACCGCGCTGAACGCGGCGATGCTGAGCGGCGAAGGCCTGATGCTCACCGGCGACGTGATGGCCAAGCCGTACGTGCAGTCCGGGCTGGTACGCCGCGTGCTGGCCGGCTGGACCGGGCCGGACTACGACTTCAACGCGGTGTTCGCCGGCGGTCGGCTGGTCTCGCCCAAGGTGCGGGCGTTCGTCGACTTCCTGGTCGAGAAGCTCAACTTCGATGCCAGCTACATGCTGGCGCAGTGCCCGGCCGCGCGCGCAGCCTGCCAGGCCGAGGCCGAGCTGGCCCACGAAGGCAAGCGCATCCTCGAAAGCGTGACGGCGCGGTAGGCCGGGCGGGCATGGCTTGCGCGCCATACGCAAAAGGCCGCCTCGAAGGCGGCCTTTTGCGTTGCAGGCGACGCTGCCCGGGTCAGCGCATGCCGGTCGCGCTGTCGTTGGTCAGCGGCACCACGCGGATCTCCACGCGGCGGTTCTGCGCGCGCCCGGCCTCGGTGCTGTTGTCGGCGATCGGGTAAGCCTTGCCGGCGCCCAGGGTCTGGATGCGCACCGCCTGCACGCCCTGGCCTTCCAGGTAGGCGGCGACCGAGTCGGCGCGCTGCTTGGACAGCTGCAGATTGTAGGCATCGCTGCCCACGCTGTCGGTATGGCCGACCACCTCGATCATGGTCTGGTTGTACTCGGCCAGCGTGCCGGCCACGCCGTTGAGCGCGGAATAGAACTGCGGCTTGAGCGTGGCCTTGCCGAAGTCGAAGGTGATGCCGTCGGGCAGGTTCAGGGTGATGTTGTCGCCCTGGCGCTGCACGTCGATGCCGG
>JAFADB010000304.1 GCA_023425225.1 Pseudomonadota bacterium | reverse complement strand
ATCCCACTCGTCGCTGCCGTAGCCGAGGTAGTCGACGCCGCACAGGTCGGTGGCGTGCTCGAAGCCGAACTCGTCGCGCAGCGCGACGGCGACGGCATGCCAGTCGGCCGACGGAACCTCCAGCGTCACTTCGCCGCGCGGTTCGACCACGGAGACCTGCGCACCGGCGAAACGCGCGCGAAGTCGGTCGATGAGTGAAGGTGCTTGCTGGGCCATGGGGGCTGGCGTGCTCTTGACTTGAAAGGGGATCAGCGTGCGATGGTCTGGGTGCGCCAGATCTTCTTCTGCAGCTGCAGGATGCCGTACACCAGCGCCTCTGCGGTCGGCGGGCAGCCCGGGACGTACACGTCCACCGGCACCACGCGATCGCAGCCGCGCACGACCGCATACGAATAGTGGTAATAGCCGCCGCCGTTGGCGCAGCTGCCCATCGAGATGACCCACTTCGGGTCGGGCATCTGGTCGTAGACCTTGCGCAGCGCCGGCGCCATCTTGTTGACCAGGGTGCCGGCCACGATCATCACGTCGGACTGGCGCGGCGACGGGCGGAACACCACGCCGTAGCGGTCCAGGTCCAGGCGCGAGGCGCCGGCGTGCATCATCTCGACCGCGCAGCAGGCCAGGCCGAAGGTCATCGGCCACATCGAGCCGGTGCTGGCCCAGTTCAGCAGCGCATCCACGCTGGTGGTGACGTAGCCCTTTTCCAGCAGCGGGTTCTCGCCCTGCGGGCGCAGGATGTCGTCGACCCGCCCTTCCGGGATCGGGTTGGTCATCAGGCGATCCAGGGTCTGAATCACTCCCATTCCAGCGCTCCCTTCTTCCAGACGTAGATGAACCCGAGGAACAGCATGCCCACGAACAGGCCCATCGTGACCAGCGAACGCGCGCCGATCTCCATGAACACCTGCGTCCAGGGCACGATGAAGATGATTTCCAGGTCGAAGACGATGAACTGGATGGCGATCAGGTAGTAGCGCACGTCGAACTTCATGCGCGCGTCCTCGAACGCCTCGAACCCGCACTCGTAGGGCGAGAGCTTCTCCGAATCGGGGCGGTGCGGACCGAGGAAGCGCCCGATCACCATGAGCGCAATACCGATACCGGTGGCGACGATCAGAAACAGCAGAGTCGGCAAATATTCGGCCAGCACAGCGATTCTCTCTTGCCTCTGCCTGCCCGCCACGGCGGTCGGCATGGGATAGGCGGCCCGATGCGCCGACAGCGCCGTTGCACGGGTCCCGCAGCCAAACAATGGTGCCCAAGAGGGGACTCGAACCCCTACGACCTAAGTCGCTACCACCTCAAGGTAGTGCGTCTACCAATTCCGCCACCTGGGCTTGCGTCGCGCACCGGCATTCCAGTGCGCAGCGTATTGTAACCGCCTTCAGTCTTTCTGCGAGGCCTCGGAAGACTTTTCTTGCGGCGGCGCCGGCTGTGCGGGCGCACTGGGAATCTGCGTGGCATCCGCGGCCGGAGCCTGCGGCAACTCGCCCGCCGGCGCGGCCGGAGCCGGCGCCACCGGCTGCGACATCACACCGAGGTTGGCCTGCGTCGTGGGCCGGGCGCTGTGGGTGGCGTACCAGGCCATGAACAGGCTGATGCCGAAGAACACCACCGCCAGCCACTTGGTGGACTTGGACAGGAAGTTCGAGGCACCACGGGAACCGAACACGGTGCCGGAAGCGCCGGCACCGAAGCCGGAACCGGCCGCGGCACCGGAGCCGCGCTGCATGAGGATCAACGCGATCATCGCGATGGCGACGAGCACATAGATCACATTGAGGATGGTCATCAACATTGCTTATCCGTCCCCGGACATTACCTGATTGGGTTAGCGGCTGGCCGCCGCACGCGCGATGGCCAGGAAATCGGCGGCCACCAGCGAGGCGCCGCCCACCAGCCCTCCATCGACATCCGGCTGCGAGAACAGTTCCGCGGCGTTGTCGGGCTTGACGCTGCCGCCGTAGAGGATCGGCAACGAATCGGCGATTCTAGCATCCAGCGGCAAAACTTCGCCACGGATGAATGCATGCACCGCCTGCGCCTGGGCCGGCGTGGCGGTCAGCCCGGTGCCGATCGCCCAGACCGGCTCGTAGGCCACCACGGCACCCTCCCAGCCCTGCGGGCCGAGCAGATCCAGCACCGGGCGCAGCTGGCCAGCGATGACCGCCTCGGTCTGGCCGGCCTCACGCTGCTGCAGCGTCTCGCCGACGCAGAGAATGGGCTTCAGCCCGGCATGCACGGCGGCCGCGAACTTGCGCGCCACCAGCTCGCTGCTCTCGTGATGGTATTCGCGGCGCTCGGAGTGTCCCACCAGCGCATAGCGGGCCCCGACGTCGGCCACCATCGTCGCCGACACCTCGCCGGTGTAGGCGCCCTTCTCGTTGCTGCTGACGTCCTGGCTGCCGAAGGCGATCGGCACGCCTTCGAAATCCTCGACCAGGTCGCCCAGGTAGGGCATGGGCGGCAGCACCACCACGTCCACGCCGGGCAGCGGCAGGCCATCAGCCACCTGCCTGACCAGTGTTGTGGCGAAATCACGGCTGCCATGCAGCTTCCAGTTGCCGGCGACGATTTTGCGGCGCATGGATACCCCTCCAGGACAAAGGTTGCAAGGATAACCGATCGATTCCGCGCCCTGCCCCGCCGCAAGACGACGGGAGCCGGACGATGCAGCGACGGCGGACGGTTACTTCAGCTTGATCTCGCGCAGACGCTCTTCCAGGTAGCCGTGCGCGGTGATCGGCTCGGGATAGCGGCTGGGATTGTCCGCGCTCACGCACGAGGGCAGCACGTCGATCAGGAAATCCGGGTTCGGGTGCAGGAAGAACGGCACCGAATAGCGCGGCTGGCGCGCCTGCTCGCCCGGCGGGTTGACCACCCGGTGGGTGGTGGAGGGATACACGTGGTTGGTCAGGCGCTGCAGCATGTCGCCGATGTTGACCACGATGGTGTCGGCGTCGGCGGTGAACGGCACCCACTCGCCCTCGTGCGAGCGCACCTCCAGGCCGGCGGCGCTGGCGC
>JAFADB010000292.1 GCA_023425225.1 Pseudomonadota bacterium | reverse complement strand
GCGGCGCCATCGGCATGCGCTGCGGCGGCGGCAGCGTCTCCGGCAGCCAGCGCGCGCTGGCCGCCAGCAGCAGGCCGGAGAAGGCCACCAGGAACCAGAAGATCGCCGGCCAGCCCAGCCCGGCGGCAAGGATCCAGCCGCCGATGATCGGCGCGATCGCCGGGGCGATGCCGAAGATCATCGCCACCTGGCTCATCAGCCGCTGCGCGTCGGCGCCCTGGTACAGGTCGCGGATCGCCGCCCGGCCGACGATCATGCCCACGCCGGCGGACATGCCCTGCAACGCGCGGAACGCCAGCAGCGTCGGCAGGTCGCGCGCCAGCGCGCAGCCGACCGAGGCGCCGACGAACACCACCAGTCCGGCCAGGATCACCCGCCGCCGGCCCCAGCTGTCGGACAGCGGACCGTGCACCAGGCTCATCAGCGCATAGGCCAGCAGGTAGACGCTGACGACCTGCTGGATCGCCACCGGCTCGACCGCCAGCTGCCGCGACAGCTGCGGGAAGGCGGGGAACACGGCGTCGATCGAGAACGGGCCGAACATCGCCAGCGCGGCCAGCAGCAGCGCCATGCGGCGGGGAGAAGGAACGGGAGTGTTCATTGCAGCAGGGATTTCCGGTGGACGTCGCGCGCCGGCGCGGACGCGGACAGGCGCACCGGCGCCGCAGCTTGCCGCGCGGCGCCGGAAAGGGAATCGGGAAGCCGGCCATGGTAATGGCCGCGGCCGCCCACGTTAAGCCATGGCCGGGGCCGGCGTTCAGGCCGGGCCCGGCGGCCCCTTCAGCTCCACGTTGTTGCCTTCCGGATCGACCAGGTACAGCGACGGTCCCTCGCCCTGGGCGCCATAGCGCGATCCGTAGGCGCCGGGCCGCACGCCGTGGGCGCGCAGGTGCGCCTCCAGCGTCGCGCGATCGAACGGCTCCACGCGCAGGCACAGGTGGTCCATGTTCTGCGCCCGCGGCTGCGGTGCCTCCCCGCCGCGCCGGCCGAGCTCGCCGGCCACGTCCACCAGGTCGATCAGGCTGGCGCCGGCGCGCAGCTGCAGCAGGCCCAGCGCGTCCTGGCGCCGCTCCGCCGTGCACCCCAGCACCTGGCAGTAGAACGCCTGCATCGCCACCGGATCGCGCACCCGCAGCACCACGTGGTCGATGCCTTTCACGGCAAACGGCGATTGCCCGTTCATGAACACCCCTCCCGAAGGTCCGTGGCCGTCCATGTTCGCATGCATGTCGACCGCGCCGCGGCCGCGTCGCCGCGCGGCGGCCGGGCTATAATCGCCGCGATCCGGTGGGAGAAGCGGACAGTCCGCTGCCGAAGGCGCAACGCCCGTAATCGCTCAGGCCCGATACCACCGTTGCAACAACACTCTGGAGAGATCGGCCCGCCTACCCGGCAGCGGCCGGCGCCGAAGGGGCACGAAGCAGCCGCACGCTTCCAAACTCTCAGGCAGAAGGACAGAGGGGCGCGAAACGACCGGCACACCGCGGTCCGGCGCCTGCGCGCGGGCGCGGGGGGCCGCGCCGCCCCGTCCCTCCCGCTCCGGAAGCCGCCATGTCCCAGAACTCCCCTTCCCTGCACGCCCTCGAGCAGGCCGACGCCTTCGTCGCGCGCCACATCGGCCCCGACGAGCACGAGATCGCGCAGATGCTGCGCACCGTCGGCTACGACTCGCTGGAGGCGCTGACCGAGGCCATCGTCCCCGGCGGCATCAAGACCGCCGACGCGCTGGCATTGCCCGGCAGCGTCACCGAGGAGCAGGCGCTGGCGCGGCTGCATGCCATCGCCGGCCGCAACCGGGTGCTGCACAGCTTCATCGGCCAGGGCTACTACGGCACCCACACGCCCAAGGTGATCCTGCGCAACATCTTCGAGAACCCGGCCTGGTACACCGCCTACACGCCCTACCAGGCGGAGATCTCGCAGGGACGCATGGAGGCGCTGATCAACTTCCAGACCATGGTCGCCGACCTGACCGGGATGGAGATCGCCAACGCCTCGCTGCTGGACGAGGCCACCGCCGCGGCCGAGGCCATGACCCTGGCGCGCCGCGCCGGCAGGTCGAAGTCCAACGTGTTCTTCGTCCACGACGCGGTGCACCCGCAGACGCTGGAGGTGCTGCGCACCCGCGCCGAACCGCTGGGCATCGAGCTGGTCGTGGGCACGCCGGCCGAGGCGCTGCAGGCCGAGGCGTTCGGCGTGCTGCTGCAGTACCCGGACACCTACGGCCGCCTGCCGTTCGCCACCGTGGACGAGTACCGCGCGCTCACCGACGCGGTGCACGCGCGCCAGGGCCTGGTGGCGGTGGCCGCCGACCTGCTGGCGCTGACCCTGCTGGCCGCGCCCGGGCAGTGGGGCGCGGACATCGTGGTCGGCAACTCGCAGCGCTTCGGCGTGCCGCTGGGCTTCGGCGGCCCGCACGCGGCGTTCATGGCCTGCCGTGACGCCTGGAAGCGCTCGATGCCCGGGCGCCTGATCGGCGTGTCCATCGACGCGCAGGGCAACCCGGCCTACCGCCTGGCACTGCAGACCCGCGAGCAGCACATCCGCCGCGAGAAGGCCACCTCCAACATCTGCACCGCGCAAGTGCTGCTGGCGGTGATGGCCAGCATGTACGCGGTCTACCACGGCCCGGACGGGCTGACCCGCATCGCCCTGCGTACCCACCGCCTGGCGGCGATCCTGGCCGCGGCGCTGCGCGCGGCCGGGGTGCAGGTCGGCGAGCACTTCTTCGACACCCTGCACGTGGCCGGAATCGACGCCGCCGCGGTCCACGCCAGGGCGCGCGCGGCCGGCTACAACCTGCGCGAGATCGACGACGCGTCGCTGGGCATCAGCCTGGACGAGACCGCCACCCGGCAGGACGTGGTCGCACTGGCGGCGCTGTTCGGCGCCGACCTGGAGGCGGCGGGCATCGACGCGCTCGACGCCGCCACCGCCGACGCGCTGCCGCCGGGCCTGCGGCGCACCGGCACGTTCCTGCAGCACCCGGTGTTCAACACCTACCACAGCGAGCACGAGATGCTGCGCTACCTGCGCTCGCTGGCCGACAAGGATCTGGCGATGGATCGCACCATGATCCCGCTGGGCAGCTGCATCATGAAGCTCAATGCCACCGCCGAGATGATTCCGATCACCTGGCCGGAATTCGCCAACATCCACCCGCTGGTGCCGGCCGATCAGGCGCAGGGCTACAAGGAACTGATCGACGGCCTGGAAGCCATGCTGGTCGAGTGCACCGGCTACGATGCGGTGAGCCTGCAGCCCAACTCCGGCGCGCAGGGCGAGTACGCCGGCCTGCTGGCCATCCGTGCCTACCACCAGTCGCGCGGCGAAGGCCATCGCGATGTCTGCCTGATTCCGGATTCGGCGCACGGCACCAACCCGGCCTCGGCACAGATGTGCGGCATGACCGTGGTAGTCACCAAGACCGATGCCAACGGCAACGTCGATGT
>JAFADB010000286.1 GCA_023425225.1 Pseudomonadota bacterium | reverse complement strand
GCGCTGGCCGAGGCCGCGCGCGGGCAGCAGGCGCAGCTGCTCAAGGAGCCGCAGGCGTTGCCGGCCGATACCTCATGGACGGCGCTGCACGGGAGCCTGCAGGCGACGCAGCAGGGCAGCGCGGCCGGCGCGATCGCCGGCGGCGACGGCCAGGCGCCGGGCTGGAGCGCGCCGGTACTGCTGGGCAGCGGCCACGCCGGGGTGATGAGCCTGACCCCGGCCGACCAGGGCTGGGTCTCGGGCACGCAGACGGTACTGACCGCAGGCACCGCGCTGAACTGGCTGAGCCAGGGCCAGATGATCCTTGCGGTGGCCGGCGGGCTGGTGCTCTACACCCAGGGCAGCGAAGCAGCCAGCGGCAGCCCGACCCAAGAGCGCGGCATCGCCCTGCACGCCGCGCAGGGCAAGGTCAGCGCACGCGCGCACCGCAACGTAGCCAAGCTGGCGGCGAAGACCAACGTGCGCATCGCCAGCACCGAGGCCGGCGTGGAGATCGCCGCGCCGAACAGGCACCTGCTGGCTACCGCGGCCGGCGCCTACATCCGCATCGAGGGCGGTAACATCGAGCTGGGCGCGCCGGGGACGGTGGAGTTCAAGGCGAGCAGGAAGGAGTTGGCGGGGGCGCAGAGCGCCAGTGGCGAGGTGCCGGTGTTCGGGGAAAGCGACTTCAAGGGTTGCGATGCGGATGTAGCCGGTGGACAGGCACGGCATGATGCCGTGGTGGAAGTCGAATGACAGCCGCGGCGTTGACGCACATCACGCCGCCCGGTGCCGTGCGAGCCGAGGCCGAGGCTGAGGCATTGGCCGAGCAAATACAGGAGCTGGCCGCGAAACTGGTCACGTCCGATTGCCTGTTGCTGATGCAACCGAGCGAGCGCGACGACGAACTGAGCGCACTGTTCCGACAGGAGCTGCAGGCCGCGCGATTGCAGACGATCCGTATACGCCTGCGCAAGTTGCCCGAATCCGTCTGGCCGTTCCTGGTTTCGCTGGACCTGTCGAGCGGAACGCATGCGCACCTGTCGCAACTGGCGGTGCGGATGACGATCGAGGACATGCAGCCCAAGTCGCTGCGGGCTGGCCGTGTGCAGCGTGTTTGCGCGTGGATTTTCGGCAGTCGCGGCGAACCGCACCGGTTGGCGGCTCAAGCCCTGCGCCGGCATCCGGTGCGGCGCAAGTCGTGCTGGGTCCGCTTCTACGACCCGATGACGGTCGATTGCTACAGCGCCATTTGCACGTCCGAACAACGCGCATGGTGGCTGAAGGATGTCACCGCATGGGCCTACCGTGATCGCTGGGGCCGGTTGGCCGTGCTGACGCCGCCTGGCGGGGATGAGCCGGCCGAATTGCCGCAGTTGGACGAAGCCGCGTGGCGGCAACTGGAGTCCATCGGGGCGTTGAACCAGGCGTGGATCAAGGCACGTCTGCGCGGCATCGACATTGCCCCATCGCGCTTACAGGACACGCTGCACGCCCTGGGCCAGGTTCGGCTGCGTGGCCTGCAATCGCCTGACGATCTGGACCTGTTCGCCTGGCAGGCGTTGCAATGGGGAGCACAGTTCCACCGTCACGCACTGGTTGAAGACCTGTTGCGGCAAGCAGGTCCGCAGGCCGGCTATTGTGCGCTGGCACAGGACGTGGACGAGGCACGATGGAAGCAGGTCGCCGCTGTCAGCCTGCCATCCCCCGTTTGAGACAAGGAGTTTCTTCGTGGATGATTCCAAGATCCCGCCCGACAACTCGGCGCCCAGCCTGATCGGCCAGGACGGCAGCGTGCAGGCCGGCGCCGACGGCATCGCCACCGCACCCACGTACACCATTACCCCTGATGCGGTCGATCTGGAGGCGGGCAATACCTGCCCCATCTGTACCCGTACCGGACTGGCGATCCTGCCGTTCCTGCACACTGTCGTCCCGGCCCAATGCCCCGGCGTGGGGTTGGAACCGTTCGGGCGTGGTCGTGGTTGTGCCGTGGACGTAAAGGCGGCCGGCTACGACTACGCCCTGCGCATCGTGCGTGCGGGCTACCTGTACGCGTTCTTCGAGAAAGGCCCGCGCGGCAAGGACTACTACGAGCTCTACGCCGTCGATGCGCAGGGCCGGTTGTGGTATCAGGTGCAGCCCTACGCCGAACATGCGACCACCTGTTGCCAGCGCGTGGGCGAGGATACCGGGCGGCAGGAATTCCTGGTGATCGACCACCCGGAGAAGTGCGGCAAGGTATGGCTGGCCTACAGCCAGCACAAGTGGACGCCGGAGGTGATGGACCGCTACGCCGAAGACGCCAGGTTGCGTGCCGAGCGCATGCAGCCCATCGAACCGGCCAAATGGATTGCCGCGCCGCAGGCATCCGGCCACATCGCCCCGGCCGACAGCCCACGGGCATTGCAGGCGGCCCTGGAGTACCGCACTTTCGACGAAGTGGTGGAAGGCATTCCCGAACTGCCCCACCACGCCAAGCCGCGCCCCATCAGCCGCGCCGACGGCGGCCACGACGAAGCGGTCCTGCGCGGCAATGCCACCCGCTACCCATGGTGGCTGCGCAACCTGCGAATTCCCAGCGAACCGGAACCGGACATCGCCCTGAACACCGCCTGGCAGATGCTGCGCGGGCACAGCCACGATGGCGGCCCCGGCAGGCAGCGCCGGCACTACCCACCGATGCTGGTGGCGCTGTGGGACGCCATTGGCATCGTCCACGAACTCAACGGCTACCGCCACGACGTGCTGGGTCACATCGCCCGCTACCGGCAGGAGCGGGAACTGCAGCTGGAAGCGGCCGAGCGCATCGACGAGATCGAAGTGCTGTTGCAGCAGCATGCCGGCGTGATGGCCGACCGCTTTGCCGACCACAGCCGGGCGGGATTGCGCGACGAGGTGAGCAAGGGCGACACCTACGTCGCCATCGGCCTGCGTGGCAGTGAGAAGGGGTTGATGCACGCGCACGGCCCGTTGTACGAGCGCTATCGCAGCGGCCAGTTGAGCTGGGACCAGTACCTGTTCCAGCGCAACGCGCTGATCGACCGCCACGCGGCACTGGGCGGCGACGGCCTGGACGTGGCCGACCCGCAGGCGCGGCGACAGGAAATCCGCAGTCGCTTCGCCTGGCACGACGAGATGCGCCGGCTGGACACGCCGGAGTTCTGGCACAACCTGTCCAGCGGCGTGCTCGACGACTATCGTCGCGAGGCGACGGACAAGTGGCAGAACACCTACCGTCCGCTGATCGACGAGGCGGCCAGGGAGTCGTTCCAGGGCAAGTTCGACGCCTTTCTGGAGGCGGCTACCGGCCTGCTGGAGCAACGCTCGCAGGCGCTGGGCCAGTGGCTGGGCAATGAGCTGTTCCTGACGACGCTGGAAGACTACGACACTGCCGCGCCAGTGGATGGAGTGGCCTTCGAGCAGGTCATCACCGAAGCGGTGGACGGCCTGGCAGCCGACCGGGTGGGCCGGTCCGTGCTGACGTCGCTGGCCGGCGATCTCAAGGTGAGCGGTCGCGAGGCCTTGCTGTGGCGGGTGGTGGCGCAGAACCAGCAGGAGGCGCGCAAGGAGCTGGAACAGACATTGGCGCAGGCCGACAGCCAGAAGAACACCGTGCTGGACGCCGCCGGCGCGGGCTGGTCGGCGTTCGTGGCAGGGGCCAGCCATCTGAAGAACTATCTGGGGTACTACAAGAAATTCGAGGAAGTGCGCAAGGAGGCGGTGTCCACCTCGCGCGGCAACGCGTTGCTGAAGGAAACCGGCGCGGACCGATTCATCACCGCCGCCGGCACGTTCCTGCTGGGTCGTTTCCCGGCCAAGCAGGCCGGCGACACGGTGGGCGGCGCGCTGGTGCAGCATGTGCTGCAGGTACGGGCGCAGATGGACGCGGTCGAATCGAGCGAGCTGATCAACCTGCAGGCGCAGCACCAGCCGTCGTTGCGGCGCTACTTCCATGAGCGGGTGTTGCACCACCGCAGCCGGCCGGCCACACAGAACGGTGCGCTGCTGCTGGCGTTGCAGGACCTGGACAAGCAGCACGGCCACAAGCTGTTGCAGGCGCAATGGAAGAAGGTGGCGGACAAGGCCAGCAACCCCGTGCGTCTGGCCGGATTCACGGCGGTGCTGGAACTGGTCAATTTCGCCGACATCCTGACGCGT
>JAFADB010000166.1 GCA_023425225.1 Pseudomonadota bacterium | reverse complement strand
ACGCTGGCGCTGCTGGTGGACATCCGCGCATCGCAGGTCAACGGCTGTGCGTTCTGCCTCGACATGCATGTCAAGCAGGCGCGGATGCATGGCGAGCGCGAGTTGCGACTCCATCACCTGGCGATCTGGCGCGAATCGCCGCTGTTCTCGGAGCGGGAACGCGCGGCCCTGGCCTGGACCGAAACCCTGACGCACCTGTCGCCCGACGGCGTGCCGGACACCGCCTACGCCGCGGCGAGGGAACACTTCTCCGAGGAGGAGCTGGCCGAGCTGACGTTCCGCATCGTGGCCATCAACGGATGGAATCGCCTGAACATGGCCTATCGCCGGTTGCCCGGATCGCTGGACACGGCCTTCGGGCTGGACAAGGCCGCGCTGGACTAAGCCATTCCCCGGCATTCGAAGGCCCGGCGGATCGCGCGCCGGGTCGTCGTACCGGCAACCCTCGTACCGGCGACGTCCGGATGCACGGACGACGCCTGTCAGGGCGCCCGCACGCCGCGACGACCGCCGCTCACCCGCACTTGCTGTAGCCGCAGTTCAGGCAGGTCGCGCAGCCGTCCATGATCACCAGCGCCTTGGTGCTGCACTTGTGGCACATGGTGGCGCTGGGCGGGAACGAGGCGCCTTCGCCGGTGACGGCGATGTCCTCCTCGTGCTCGGCGGTGGTGTTTTCCTGCGCCTTGGCCACGCTGTCGACAGGCGCCTTGGCGGCAGGCTTCGGCGCTACGTCAGCGTTTTTTTTTGAGCGGTCCTCGAACTGCTTGCGCTTCTCGGCGATCAGCGCGCGCTGGTGCTCGCTCATCTCCGGGTCGTGCAGCAGGCCGATCGACTTGAGGTGGTCCTCGACGATGTTTCCCAGCTCGGCCACCAGCGACGGCATGTACACGCCGCCCGCCTTGAAGTAGCCGCCCTTGGGGTCGAACACCGCCTTCATCTCCTCCACCAGGAAGGTGACGTCGCCGCCCTTGCGGAACACCGCCGACATGATGCGGGTCAGCGCGACGATCCACTGGAAGTGCTCCATCGACTTGGAGTTGATGAAGATCTCGAACGGGCGGCGCGATTCGTGCTCGGTGCCGGCATTGAGCACGATGTCGTTGATGGTCACGTAGAAGGCGTGTTCCACCAGCGGCGACTTGATCTTGTAGGTGCTGCCGATCAGCACCTCGGGACGCTCGATGCGCTCGTGCATGTGCACGATGTTGTCGGCCGGGCTGGCCGCCTCGGCGGTGGCGCGGTCGATCGACGCGGCGGGTACCGGCGCGGCGGCTTCGCGCGCCTTGTCGTCGGCGGTGACGACGGAATACCCCTTGATTTTCTTGTCGATCTTGACGGCCATGATGCGTTTTCCTGGTTGCGTTCGTTCGTTCGATCCGTCGTCGCCCGCGCCCGTTGGAGCGCGGGCGACGCGGTCCTGCCTCGCCGACCCAGCCTCAGCGGGCCTTGGCGGAGGCGGTCTTGCTGGCGGCCTTGACCGGGCTCTTGCGCGCCGGCGCCTTCTTGGCGACCGGCTTGCGGGCGGCGACCTTCTTGACCGCCTTCTTTGCCGCCGCGGTCTTCGCGGTGACGGTCTTGCGCGCCTTGGCGATGTCCTTCTTCACCGTCTTCTTCGCAGCGGCCGCCTTCTTGGCCACGGTCTTGCGGACCTTGGCCACATCCTTCTTCACCGTCTTCTTCGCAACGGCGGTTTTGCCGGCCACCGTCTTGCGCGCCTTGGCCGTGTCCGCCTTCAGCGTCTTCTTCGCCTTGCTCACATCCTTCTTGGCGGTCTTCTCGGCGGCAGCCAGGCGGGTGGATGCCTTCTTCCTGGCGGTGGCGGCCTTCTTCTTCAGGCTGGCGGCCTCGGCCTGGGCACCGGCCTTGGCGGCCTCGAGCTTCTTGCGTGCGCCGGCGACCGTCTTCTTCACGCTCTTGGTGGCCTTCTTGACCACCGAGTCGGCGCGCTTGGCGACCGTCTTCTCGGCCTTCTTGACCGCCTTCTTCGCCTTGGCCACGCGCACCTTCACTTCCTTGCGCGCCTTGACCGCGGTCTGCTTGACGGTCGCCACCGCCTCGCCGGCCGTGGTGGCAATGGCATCGCCCAGCTGGACCGCGCTTTCCTTAACGTTCTCGGCGGCCTGCGATAGGGTCGCCGTTACACCATTACCGTTGCTCATAAGGCCCTCCTGGGGGCGTCAGTGTCGTGTTGCGTGGGCGATGCTATACCGACGGATTGCGGCGTGGAACGGGGAATGGAACGCGAGCGGGAACGAGGACGGGCGGCGGGCCGCTGCCGATGCCGCGGCGGGCGCCGCCGGCCCGCTCAGAACTTGCCGTAGTAGCCTTCCTTGAGCGCGTCGAACAGGTTGGCGGCGGTGTGCATCTCGCCGTCGTACTCGATCTGCTCGTTGCCCTTGACCTCGACCACGCTGCCATCCTCCAGCTCGAAGCGGTAGGTGGTGTTCTCCAGGTCCGCCTCCTTGACCAGCACGCCCTGGAAGGCGGCCGGGTTGAAGCGGAACGTGGTGCAGCCCTTGAGCCCCTGCTGGTAGGCGTAGCGGTAGATGTCCTTGAACTGCTCGTACGGATAGTCGGTGGGAACGTTGGCGGTCTTGGAGATGGAGCTGTCCACCCACTTCTGCGCCGCGGCCTGCACGTCCACGTGCTCCTTCGGGCTGATGTCGTCGGCGGCGATGAAGTAGTCCGGCAGCTGCGCGGACGCCTCGTCGGCGAACGGCATCGCCTTCGGGTTGACCAGGTGGCGGTAGGCCAGCAGCTCGTAGGAGAACACGTCCACCTTCTCCTTGGACTTCTTGCCCTCGCGGATCACGTTGCGGCTGTAGTGGTGGGCGAACGAGGGCTCGATGCCGTTGGAGGCGTTGTTGGCCAGCGACAGCGAGATGGTGCCGGTGGGGGCGATGGAGCTGTGGTGGGTGAAGCGCGAGCCGGTCTCGGCCAGCTCGTCCACCAGCTCGGGCGCGACCTCGGCGATGCGCTGCATGTAGCGGCTGTAGCGCGCGTGCAGCACCTTGCCCTCGATCTGCTGGCCCACGCGCCAGCCGTCGCGCGCCATCTCCGGGCGCTTGCGCAGCATCTCGGCGGTGACCTCGAAGGTCTCGTCCATGATCGGCGCGGCGCCCTTCTCGCGCGCCAGCGCCAGCCCGGTTTCCCAGCCGGCCACCGCCATTTCGCGTGCCACCGACTCGGTGAACCCGCACGACTCGGGCGAGCCGTACTTCATCTTCAGCATGGTCAGCGTCGAGCCCAGGCCGAGGAAGCCCATGCCGTGGCGGCGCTTGCGCATGATCTCGGTGCGCTGCTGCGGCAGCGGCAGGCCGTTGACCTCGACCACGTTGTCGAGCATGCGGGTGAACACGCGCACCACCTCGCGGTACTCGTCCCAGTCGAAGCGCGCCTTGTCGGTGAACGGGTCGCGCACGAAGGTGGTCAGGTTGACCGAGCCCAGCAGGCAGGCGCCGTACGGCGGCAGCGGCTGCTCGCCGCACGGGTTGGTGGCGCGGATGTTCTCGCACCACCAGTTGTTGTTCATCTCGTTGACCTTGTCGATCAGGATGAAGCCCGGCTCGGCGTAGTCGTAGGTGGACACCATGATCATGTCCCACAGGTGGCGGGCGCGGATCTGCCCGTACACCTTGCAGGCGACCAGGCCGTCGTCGCGCACGATGTAGTTCTCGTGCAGCGGCCACTCGCGCCAGACCACCGTGGCGGTGTCGGCCAGGTCGATGTCGCCTTCCTCCTTGCGATTGACCGGGAACACCAGCGGCCAGTCGGCGTCGTTCTCCACCGCCTGCATGAAGCCGTCGGTGATCAGCAGCGACAGGTTGAACTGGCGCAGGCGCCCGTCCTCGCGCTTGGCGCGGATGAAATCCTTCACGTCCGGGTGCGACACGTCGAAGGTGCCCATCTGCGCGCCGCGGCGGCCGCCGGCGCTGGACACGGTGAAGCACATCTTGTCGAAGATATCCATGAACGACATCGGCCCGGAGGTGTAGGCGCCGGCGCCGGCCACGAACGCGCCGCGCGGGCGCAACGTGCTGAACTCGTAGCCGATGCCGCAGCCGGCCTTGAGCGTGAGCCCGGCCTCGTGGACCTTCTCCAGGATGCCGTCCATCGAGTCGGCGATGGTGCCCGAGACGGTGCAGTTGATCGTGCTGGTGGCCGGCTTGTGTTCCTGCGCGCCGGCGTTGGAGGTGATGCGCCCGGCCGGGATCGCGCCGTGGCGCAGCGCCCACACGAAGCGCTCGTACCAGTACTCGCGCAGCTCCGGGCTACCCTCGGCATCGGCCAGCGCGCGCGCCACGCGCTGGTAGGTGCCGTCGATGTCGGCATCCAGCGCCTGGCCCTGCTTGGTCTTGAGCCGGTACTTCTTGTCCCAGATGTCCAGCGAGGCCGGCTGCATGGGGATGCGGTCCGGCGGGTTCTTGACCACTTCAAGGCGCACCGTGCTCATTGTGTCTCGTTCTCCTTCGACCTTCCGATGGGAGGATGTCGCCATCCTGCTGAGCCAGGGACGAACCGCGAAGACGACGGCGGCCGGTGCACGCGCAGCGCATGCACCGGGACTAGGGTCGGTTGGATCGGACCGCTACGCCACGCGTCACTGACAGCTCCCCGAGGCCATGTTCGTTGCCTCAAGCGAAAACCCTACAACTTGGGCCTGCGCGCCATTCGACCGCCACATCTAGTGGGCGATCAGGCGTTCCAAGCTACCCATGGCACCCCGGCCTGTCAATGGCCGCGCGGACGCGGCGCAGCGCTGACAGCGGCGCAGGCCCGGCGCCGCAAGGGCTTTCGCCGGCCGCCGTTTCACCGACGGTTAAATCGGCCGGCGGCACTCTCGTTCAGCTTGATTGACGGACGCGCCGCGCCCATCTTCACTGTCCCCCTCTCCCATCCCGTTTCCTCCCGGAATCGCCACGCCCATGCGACCGCTTCCCACCCTGCTGACCCTGGCCCTGGCCGCCGCCTTCGGCGGCTTCGCCGCCACCGCGATCAATGCCCACCTGGACAACCGCGCCCAGGCCGAACCGGCCGCGCTGGCCGCCCCCGCCGCCGGCGCCCTGCCCGCCTCGGTGGCCGGCCAGCCGCTGCCGTCGCTGGCGCCGATGCTCGAGCAGGTGATGCCGGCGGTGGTGAGCATCAACACCAAGCAGGTGGTACGGGTGCGCAACCCGTACTTCAGCGACCCGTTCTTCCGCCGGCTGTTCCCGGACATTCCGCAGGAGCGCATCAACGAATCGCTCGGCTCGGGCGTGATCATCGACGCCAGGCAGGGCCTGGTGCTGACCAACCACCACGTCATCGACAACGCCGACGACGTGCAGGTGACGCTGGCCGACGGCCGCAGCTTCAAGGCCGAGTTCCTCGGCTCGGACGCGGATACCGACATCGCGCTGATCCGCATCCCGGCCGACAAGCTCACCGCGATCCAGCTCGGCGACAGCGGCCAGCTGCGGGTGGGCGACTTCGTCGTCGCCATCGGCAACCCGTTCGGCTTCACCCAGACGGTGACCTCGGGCATCGTGTCCGCGGTGGGCCGCAGCGGCATCCGCGGGCTCGGCTACCAGAGCTTCATCCAGACCGATGCCTCGATCAATCCGGGCAACTCCGGCGGCGCGCTGGTGGACCTGCAGGGGCGGCTGGTGGGCATCAACACCGCCAGCTTCAACCCGCAGGGCAGCATGGCCGGCAACATCGGCCTGGGCCTGGCGATCCCCTCCAACCTGGCCCGCAACGTGGTCGAGCAGCTGCTGCAGAAGGGCGTGGTGGTGCGCGGCACGCTGGGCATGGAGACGCAGAACCTGACCGCGCAGATGGCGCAGGGCCTGGGGCTGGACAACATCCGCGGCGCGCTGGTCACCCGCGTGCTGCCCGGCTCCGGCGCGGCCGCGGCCGGCGTGCAGCCGGGCGACGTGGTGGTGGCCGCCAACGGCCAGCGCATGGACAGCGCCGAGTCGCTGCACAACTACGAGGGGCTGCAGTCGGTCGGCAGCGCGGTGACGCTGGACCTGCGCCGCGAGGGCAAGCCGCTGCAGCTCAAGGCAGTCCTCAAGGAGCAGGCGCGCGCGGTGCGCGGCGATACGCTCGATCCGCGCCTGGCCGGGGCCACCTTCACCGACCTGCCCGAGTCGCTGCGCCAGTCCGGGCTGGACGGCGTGCTGGTGAGCGAAGTCGCGCGCGGCAGCCGCGCCGCCGCCAACGGCCTGGCCAAGGGCGACATCGTGGTCGCCAGCTCGGTGGGCCAGTTCAACGACCTGGCCAGCTGGAGCGCCAATTTCCAGCGCAAGCCGCAGCAGCTGGTGGTGCGCATCGTGCGCGGCAACGCGCAGGGCGACCTGCAGCTGCGCTGATGCCGCCGTAACACCCCCTACACCGGAGCAATGCTATTCCTCTGCCTCCCGCGGGCATTGCTCCATGCACGCCCCGTCCATTCCAGGAGATCGCGATGAGCCCCACCAACACCGAACAGCTGAAGGAAAACCTGGGCGAAGCCGGAGCCCACTTGAAGTCGGCCGCCAGCGCCGCCGGCGAGGCGATCAAGGATGCGGCCGGCGCCGCCGGCGACGAGCTCAAGCTCGGCAAGGCCAACGTCAAGGCCGAGCTGTCCGACACCGCCCTGTCCGGCCTGAACGCCGCCGAGTTCGGCGGTGCCGCCGCCAAGGAGCAGATGGATGCGCTGGTGGACAAGGGCCGCGACCTGCTCGACAGCGCCTCCGACCTGATCCGCGAGAAGCCGCTGGCCTCGTTCGGCGTCGCCTTCGCCGCCGGCTGGCTGATCGCCAAGCTGGCCCGCGGCAGCAGCGAGAAGTAAGACGGGCGCGTGAGCGAACACGACAACACCTCCTGCAGCAACGGTGCCGACGAAGCGGCGCCGGACGGCGCGGCGCCCTCGATCGAGGAATCGCTGCGCCAGTTCGGCAACGCCGGTCGCGAGGGGCTGGACGCCACGCTCGATGCCGGCCGCGCACTGCGGCGCCTGTTCTTCGCCGACCTGGCGCTGGCACGGGCAGCGTTGGCGCGTGCCCTGGTCTGGCTGACCGTGGCGGTGGCCTTCGGCGCGTCGGCGTGGCTGCTGCTGATGGGCGTGGTGATCGCGCTGCTGCAGGCGATGGGCTGGTCGTGGCTGGCCTCGATCTCGTTCGCGGCGCTGATCAGCCTGATGGTGACCGGCATCGGCGCCTGGCAGGCGCTGCGCTATTTCGAGATGAGCCGGCTGCAGGCCACCCGCCGGCAACTGGCGCGGCTGGGCATCGGCGACGGCGATGCCGAGGACGTCGACGATGACGACGACGTGCCGCCGCGGGACGAATCGCAGCCGCAGGGAGCCGCGACGCCATGAAGTTCGAACAGCTGCAACGGCGCATCCAGCGCGCCGAGGACCTGCTGGAAGGCCGCGAGCGGCAGGTGCAGGCGCAGTGGTCCACGCTCAAGCGGGTCTGGCGCCAGGGCTGGACGCCGTTGCGCATCGTCGTCGCCGGTTTCGGCCTGGGCTTCGTCAGCGGCCGCGCCGAACCGGTGGCGGCACTCAACAGCATGGCCGGCAAGCTGGGCGGCGCGCCCAAGCTGCTGCAGATGATCGCCACCGTGTCCGGCCTGTTCACCGCGATGCAGGCGCAGGAAGCGTCCGACCAGGCCGAACGCGCCGCCGAGGGCAGCGAGGACGCGGCCCAGGCCTGCCGCGACGACGCTCCCGGCGCGACGGCGCCCGCGCCCGACGCGACACGTCGCGGCGAGGTGCCGGCGTCGCACGCCGCCGAGCCGCACCTGCCGCCGCGCGCGGCCGAGGCGGCCACCGAGCTGTCCGAACGCGACTGAGGCAGGGCACGGCGCGATCGTCCGCCCGGATGCCGGGCCTGGCCGCGGGCTTCCGCCCATGCCGCCTCGAGGAACGTCCGCGTGCATGGTGGAATCATCCGCGGCAAATGCCTGCGTTCTTTCGCCACCACGCGCCGGATCATTTTCCTCACGCGCCACGCATCCCGCGCGGACCGATAATGCCGGCCCCGTCCCGCCTCCGTGCCGGCTGCCCATCCCCGCCATGACCCCATCCGCCGACACCCTTCCGCCCGATCCCGACGCACGTCCCGCACCGCCGCTGCCGCGCCCGCGCGCGCCGATGTCGCTGGTGGTGCTGGCGACGCTGGCGGTGGGCTACACGCTGTGGGCGGCGCAGGCGGTGATCCTGCCGATCCTGCTGGCGGCGTTCTTCGCCCTGGTCGGCAACCCGATCCTGCGCGGACTGGGACGGCTGTACGTGCCACGCTTCCTGGCCGCGCTGCTGGTGATCGCGCTGGGCGTGTCGGGCACGGTGGCGCTGACCGTGCAGCTGGCCGGGCCGGCCACCGAGTGGGTGCAGCAGGCGCCGCGGCAGATGCGCCAGATCGCCAACAAGGTGCGCGACCTGACCAAGCCGGTGATGCAGGCCAACCAGGCGGCGGAGAACTTTGCGCGGGTGGCCGGCGGCGAAGGCAGCCGCCGCGTGCAGATCGTGCGCACCCAGCTCGACGATCCCTACCGCGCGCTGGTGCGCACGCCCAAGCTGGCGGCCTCGGTGCTGGCGGTGGTGCTGCTGACGTTCTTCTTCATGGTCTACGGGCAGAACCTGCAGCGCCACGTCATCGCGCTGATGCCCGGGCGCCAGCAGCAGCGCTTCACCGCCGACATCCTGCGCTCGATCGAGCGCGAGGTCTCCCGCTACGTGCTGACCATCAGCGTGATCAACACCCTGGTCGGCGCGGTGCTGGCCGGGGCGCTGTACCTGCTCGGCATCCCGGTGCAGGAGGCGGCGCTGTGGGGCACGGTAGCGGCGCTGCTGAACTTCGCGCCTTACGTCGGGCCGCTGATCGGGGTGATCCTGATGCTGCTGATGGGCTTCGTCGAGTTCCGCGACCCGCTGCAGGCGACGCTGCCGGCCTTCATCTACCTGGGCCTGCACACGCTGGAGGGGCAGATCGTCACCCCGATCGTGCTCGGCCGGCGCATGGCCATCTCGCCACTGATGCTGATCCTGGCGCTGATGCTGTTCGGCTGGCTGTGGGGAATGATCGGCCTGCTGCTGGCGGTGCCGATGCTGGTGTGCATCAAGCTGGTGCTGGGCCGGCTGGACGGCATGCAGCGCTGGGCGCGGCTGCTGGAATGAGCGGCCGGGGCGTCGCCGCGTTGGCGTAAAATGTGCCGGTGACCTTTCCCGTACGCGCCATCACCCTCGACCTCGACGATACCCTGTGGCCGTTCGCGCCGATCGGCGAGCGCATCGACGCCGTGCTGCACGGCTGGCTGCAGCAGCACAGCCCGCGCACCGCCGAGCTGTTCCCGATCGAGGCCATGCACCGGCTGCGCGCGCAGGTGTTCGAGCGCAACCCGCACCTGGCCTTCGACCTGGGCGCGATCCGGCGGCTGACGCTGCAGCAGGCGCTGGCCGCCAGCGGCGCCGACACCGCCCTGGCCGAGCCGGCCTACGAGGTGTTCTACGCCGAGCGCAACCGCGTGCAGTGCTACCCCGACGCCCTCGACGCGCTGGCGCGCATCGCCGCGCGGGTGCCGGTGGCGGCGCTGACCAACGGCAATGCCGACCTGCAGCGCATCGGCCTGCACCAGCATTTCGTGTTCCAGCTCGGCGCGCGCGAGCACGGCGCGGCCAAGCCGCAGGCCAGCATCTTCCACGCCGCCTGCCAGCGCCTGGGCTTGCCGCCACAGCAGGTGCTGCACGTGGGCGACCACATCGAGATGGACGTGGTGGGCGCGATGCAGGCCGGCCTGCACGGCTGCTGGATCAATCGCGAACGGCAGCCGTGGACGCACCCGCAGCTGCAACCGGACCTGCATTTCGACACCCTCGCCGGGCTGGCCGACTGGCTCGACGCCCAGGCCGGCGAATCCGCTTCCGACGCCGGCGCCTGATGCCGGTCCCGCGCGCCATCCGGCGCCGACGCTGATCACGCTCCCACGAGCACGCTTCCAGGAGTACGCCCCATGTCACTGCCCCACGGATTCACCACCGACGCATCCGCCGCCCTGCCGCTGTACGTGCTCGACCGCGACGGGCTGGCCGCCTGGCGCGACGCCCAGCCGGCCGCGCTCGGCCAGTGGCTGGCGCAGCAGCAGTTCACCGCCGCGCCCGGCAGCTGCGTGCTGCTGCCCGGCCCCGACGGCATCGCCGGCGCGGTGATCGGGGTGGGCGACCGCCTGGATGCCTACGCCTACGCGCACGTACCGTTCGCGCTGCCGGCCGGCAGCCGCTGGCGCCTGGCCAGCGAGCTGCCCGGGGCCGAGCAGGCCGCGCTGCAGCTGGGCTGGGGCCTGGGCAGCTACCGTTTCGCCCGCTACAAGCGCCCGCTGCGCGAGCCGGCATTGCTGCTGGCCACGCCCGCCGCGGAAGTGGCGGCACTGATCGCCGCCAGCCTGCGCGTGCGCGACTGGGTCAATACGCCGACCGAGGACATGGGCCCCGAGCAGCTGGAGCAGGCCGCGCGCGAACTGGCGCAGGCGCACGGCGCACGGATTGAGGTGATCGCCGGCGACGCGCTGCTGGAGAACAACTTCCCCACCATCCACGCGGTCGGCCGCGCCTCGCACCGCGCGCCGCGGCTGATCGAGCTGCACTGGGGCGACGCTGCGCATCCGCACGTCGCGCTGGTCGGCAAGGGCGTGTGCTTCGACACCGGCGGCCTGGACCTGAAGGGCGCCGAGGGCATGCGCAACATGAAGAAGGACATGGGCGGCGCCGCGCACGCGCTGGCGCTGGCCGGGCTGGTGATGGCCAACGCGCTGCCGGTACGGCTGACACTGGTGATCCCGGCGGTGGAGAACTCGGTCGGGCCCAATGCGCTGCGCCCGGGCGAGATCGTCACCACCCGCACCGGCACCACGGTGGAGATCGACAACACCGACGCCGAGGGCCGGCTGATCCTGTGCGACGCGCTGGCCTATGCCGGCGAGCAGAAGCCCGAGCTGATCCTGGACTTCGCCACCCTCACCGGCGCGGCGCGGGTGGCACTGGGCCCGGACCTGCCGGCGCTGTTCGCCAACGACGACGCGCTGGCGCAGGCCTGGCTCGACAGCGGTGCGCAGACCCGCGACCCGGTCTGGCGCATGCCGCTGTGGCGCCCCTACCTGCGCTACCTGACCAGCCATGTCGCCGACCTGGCCAACGCCGGCTCGCGCATGGCCGGCGCGGTCACCGCCGCGCTGTACCTGGAGCGCTTCGTGCCGGCCGGCATCGCCTGGGCGCACCTGGACGTGTACGCCTGGAACGACAGCGAACGGCCCGGCCGCCCGGCCGGCGGCGAGGCGCTGGCACTGCGCTCGGCGTGGGCCATGCTCAAGGCGCGCTACGGCGGCTGAGGCCTTTCCGCCGCCGATGTCCCGGCCTGCGCAGGCCGGGGACGCGGGAGGATAATCGGAAGGTTTCCCCCGCAGGAGTCCCTTTCCGTGAAGCAGTGCCTGGAGATCGCCGACCTGAAGGCGCTGGCGCGCCGCCGCGTGCCCAAGCTGTTCTTCGACTACGCCGACAGCGGCGCCTGGACCGAGAGCACCTACCGCGCCAACGAGGCCGATTTCGCCCGCATC
>JAFADB010000088.1 GCA_023425225.1 Pseudomonadota bacterium | reverse complement strand
GGTCTGGCCCTCGGCATTGACGGCATCGACCTCGGCGGCAGCGTCGCGCAGCAGCGCGGCCACGCCCGGATCGGCACTGCGCGCGGCATGGTGCAACGGCGTGTTGCCCTCGGCATCGGTCACGCGCGGATCGGCACCGTTGGCCAGCAGCATCATCACCGCGTCGGGACGTCCATGCCAGCTGTCGCGGGTGGCCGCCAGCAGCGGGGTCATGCCGCGATGGGGATGGTTGACGTCCACGCCGCGGGCGATCAGCTCGCGCAGCAGGCGCAGGTCCGGCAGCACCGCGGCCAGCACGCCGAGGCTGCGCTGGTCGCGCCAGTCGTCCTCCGGCAGGCCGTGCGGGTCGGCGCCGGCCTCGAGCAGTTGCAGGGCGTGGTCGACGCGGCCGTTGCGCGCGGCCTCGTACAGCGCCGCCTGCTGCTCGTGCGCCGGCACCGGCTGCAGCGGTTCCGGCTGCGAACCGGCGAACAGGTCCACCAGCGTCGGCGGTGCGAGCGCGGCGGCGGCCGGCAGCTTCTGCAGCCACAGGTGCAGGCCCAGCGAGAGCAGCGCATACAGCGTGGCCATCGGCCAGCGCACGTGGGTGGGCAGCAGGCCCGGCCAGGCCAGGCCCACGCCGCCGGCGCACAGCACCAGCACCAGCACCGCCACGCCGAGTCCGCGCCAGGACTGCAGGTCCTGTCCGGCCAGCTGCCGCCAGCGTTCGTCGAGCCGGCCGCCCTCGCGGTCGATCTCCTGCCACAGCGGCCAGGTGCGCCACAGCGCCAGCAGCGCGGCGCTGACCGCCACGCTCAGCGCCAGCGCCGCGGCCAGGCTGCCGCTGTCGCGCAGCGCCGCCAGCGGCCAGGCCACCAGCAGCGCCAGCACCACGAAACCGATGCCCCACATCGCCAGCGGCGGCGCGGTCAGCGCGCGCAGTGCCGGCCAGGTCCTGTCCGGCAGCGCGCGGGTGCGCCGCCACCACGACACCCCCAGCGCCAGCACCGGCTGCGCCAGCCATCCGCCCAGTACGGCGGCCACGCCGCCGATGGCCGTACACAGCGCCAGCGCCACGCCGGCGGTCAGCGCGATGGCGGCCGCGCGGCGGAAGCCGGCGGGCGCGGGAGCGGCAGGCTTACTCATCGCGCGCCGTCCCGTCGTGCGGCACCGGAGGAAACTGCAGGTGGAACCCGCGCGTGGCCAGGCTCTCGCGCACCTGCGCCGCATCGACCTGCGCCAGCCGGCGCGCGGGCGTCAACGCCACGTCCAGCACGAACGCGAACGGCTCCAGCGACGCGCGCAGCGTGTCTGGGATGGAGGCGAAATCGTCGCACCGGGCGAGGTAGACGTAGGTGTCCTGTTTGCGTTGGCTTTTGTAGACGTAGGCTTGCATGCCCGCGGGCCGCGCCCTGCGTTGATCAGTGGCGGCGATTGTGTCGGAAATACGGCACTGGCGAAAGCTTGACCACCATCAACCTGCATCGACAACGCCTCTGCGTTCATTCCGTTCATCAATGTCGTCGCCGCTGGCGCGATCAAAGCGGATTTCGGGCCGATATACTCGCCGTTCACTGTCCAGCCAGATTCGATGTGACCCCAGCTTCGTCGTCGCCCGCCATGGCGCCCCTGTCCGTCCGCGCCTTCACCGCGACCACCGCGCTCGGCGCAGGCAATGCCGCCCAGCGCGAAGCCCTGCAGGCACGCCGCAGCGGGCTGCGCCACAACGATTTCGGCGATCCCGGCACCCGCCTGGACTGCTGGATCGGCCGCGTCGAGGGCGTGGAGGACGTGCGCCTGCCGGCGCAGCTGGCCGGCTACGACTGCCGCAACAACCGCTTGGCGTGGCTGGCGCTGCAGCACGACGGCCTGCCCGAGGCGGTGGCGCAGGTGCGCACGCGCTACGGCGCCGAACGCGTGGCGGTGGTGCTGGGCACCTCGACCTCGAGCATCGGCGCCAGCGAGGAGGCCTACACGCGGCTGGTCGA
Source organism: Pseudomonadota bacterium (assembly GCA_023425225.1). Lineage (GTDB taxonomy): Bacteria > Pseudomonadota > Gammaproteobacteria > Xanthomonadales > Xanthomonadaceae > MMGLT7. The sequence goes on along the minus strand of JAFADB010000088.1, from coordinate 5,411 downwards.
GGACGCCGACGGCGCGCGCTTTCCCGACGACCTGCAGCGCCCGATCATCCATACCCCGCACTCGCTGGGCGCCTTCGTGCAGCACGCCACCGGCCTGCGCGGGCCGTGCGTGACCGTGGCCACCGCCTGTTCGTCCAGCGCCAAGATATTCGCGCAGGCGGCGCGGCTGATCGCCGCCGGCGTGGTCGATGCGGCGCTGGTCGGCGGCGTGGACACGCTGTGCGGCAGCGTGCTGTTCGGCTTCAACTCGCTGCAGCTGGTGTCGGCCAGGCCGTGCAAGCCGTTCGACGCCCATCGCGACGGGCTGTCGCTGGGCGAGGCCGGCGGCTTCGCCGTGCTCGAGCGCGCCGAGGCCGGCGACGGCGGCGAACTGCTGCTGCGCGGCTACGGCGAATCCAGCGATGCCCACCACATGTCCGCGCCACACCCGCAGGGGCTGGGGGCGCAGCTGGCGATGACCCAGGCGCTGCAGCGCGCCGGCATCGACGCCGCCAAGCTGGGCTACCTCAACCTGCACGGCACCTCCACCCCGGCCAACGACACGGTGGAGGCGCTGGCGGTGGCGGCGCTGTTCCCCGGCTCGCTGCACGCGGCCTCGACCAAGGCCTGGACCGGCCACACCCTGGGCGCGGCCGGCATCGTCGAATCGGTGTTCGCGCTGCTGGCGCTGCGCGATGGCGAACTGCCCGGCACCCTCAACAGCGAAACGCCCGACCCGGCCTGCGGCCCGCAGATCCGCTTCGCTCCCGAACGACGACCGATCCGCTACGCAATGAACAACTCCTTCGGCTTCGGCGGCAACAACTGCTCGCTGGTGTTCGCCCGCGCATGACCTTGCCGACAACCTCGCCAACGCTTTCCGCCCGCATCCAGGGCGTGGGTTTCTGGGGCCGCGGCCTGCCCTCGTGGGCGGCGGCGCGCGCGTTCGCCACCACCGGCACGCTGCCCGAGACCGCGCCGACGCGGCCGGCACCGCAGCTGCTGGCGCCCAACGAACGCCGCCGCGCGCCGGAGACGGTGGCGGTGGCGCTGGAGGTCGCGCTGGCCGCCTGCGTGGATGCCGGGCACGACCCGGCCACGCTGTCGTCGGTGTTCGCCTCCACCCATGGCGACCTGGCGATCACCGACTACATGTGCCGCACCCTGGCCGAGGACGATCCGGCGGCGCTGTCGCCGATCCGCTTCCACAACTCGGTGCACAACGCCGCGGCCGGCTACTGGACCATCGGCGCCGGCGCGCACGCCCCGGCCACCGCGATCAGCGCCTTCGACGCCAGCTTCGCGCAGGGCCTGGTCGAGGCGCTGGCGCAGCTGGCCACCGGCACCGCGGCGGTGCTGCTGGTCGGCTACGACAGCCCGTCCAGCGGCCCGCTCGGGCGCATCTCGCACAGCGACGGCCTGCTCGGCGGCGCGCTGGTGCTGGCGCGCGAAGGCGAAGGCCCGCAGCTGCTGGCCACGCTGGAGGACGGCGAGGCCGAAGCCGCGGACGGTCCGCTGGCACGGCAGCTGGCCGGCAACGCGATGGCGCCGATGCTGGCGCTGTTTGACGCGCTGGCCACGGGTGGTGGCGACTGCATGCTCAAGGCCGGCCCCGGCCGCCGCCTGCAGCTGGCGCTGGCGCCATGAACGCGCCCGCTTCCGGCGGCGCGCCGATCCGCGCCGACCAGGCCGCCATCGTCATCCCCGCGCTCAACGAATCGCTGCGCATCCGCGAAGTGGTGACCGATGCGCTGGCGCACTGCCCGCACGTGATCGTGGTCGACGACGGCTCCGACGACGACACCGCCGCGCGCATCGCCGACCTGCCGGCCACGCTGATCCGCCACCCGCAGCGGCGCGGCAAGGGCGCCGCGCTGCGCAGCGGCTTCGCCGAGGCCGCGCGCCACGGCCTGCTCGGGGTGATGACGATGGACGGCGACGGCCAGCACAGCGCCGCCGATTTCCCGCGCCTGCTGGCGGCAGCCAACCGCCACCCCGGCGACGTCATCGTCGGCGCGCGGCTGCGCAAGCGCGCCAGCCAGCCGGCCATCCGCCGCATCGGCAACGACTTCGGCGACTGGGGCATCGCCTGGGCCTGCGGTTTCCGCCTGGTCGACAGCCAGAGCGGCCAGCGCTTCTACCCGCACGCGGTGTTCACCCTGCCCGAGGTGCCCGGCGAGGGTTTCGTGTTCGAGGCGCAGCTGCTGATCTCGGCCGCGCGCCAGGCCGGCGCGCGGGTGGTCGCGGTACCGATCCAGACCCGCTATGCCAGCACCGAGCCCGGCAGCTTCCGCAAGAGCCATTTCCGCCTGGTGCGCGACCTGTACCGGATCACCGCGCACGTGGTCGGCCAGGTCTGCGCCCGCGGCAACGTGGTGGCCGAATACCGCCGCGCCCGTGCCCACCCGGTGGTGATCGACGATCCTGACGGGGAGTTTGCTACCTTCGACGCCTCCTCACGGATGCAGGAACCGCCATGACCGCAACGCACGTCGATGTCCTGATCACCGGTGGCGGGCTGGCCGGGCTGACCTTGGCCCTGCAACTGCGGCAACGCGACCCGGAACTGGACATCGCCGTGCTGGAGCGCCGCCGCCATCCGGTGCGCGAGGCGGCGTTCAAGGTGGGCGAGTCCACCGTGGAGATCGGCGCGCACTACTTCGCCCACATGCTGGGCCTGCGCGAGCACCTGGAGACCGAGCAGATTCGCAAGTTCGGCTTCCGCTTCTTCTTCTCCGAGGGCAGCAGCGACATCGACCGCTGCACCGAGCTGGGGGTCAGCCAGCTGCTGCCGACGCCGTCGTGGCAGATCGACCGCGGCCGCTTCGAGAACTTCCTCGGCGAGCGCGCACGCGCGGCGGGCATCGCCTTCCTCGACGGCGCTGTGGTGCGCGGCATCGAGCTGGGCGAGGGCGACGCCGACCATCGCGTGCGCTATGAACGCGACGGCGAGAGTACGGAGATCGCCGCGCGCTGGCTGGTCGACGCCAGCGGCCGCGCCGGCCTGCTCAAGCGCAAGCTGGGGCTGGCGCAGGACAACGCCCACGACGCCAACGCGGTGTGGTGGCGGGTGGAAGGCGTGGTCGAGCCCAACGACTGGTCGCGCGACGCCGCCTGGCTGCAGCGCTGCAGCCCGGCCGACCGCTGGCGCTCGACCAATCACATGTGCGGGCCGGGCTACTGGTTCTGGCTGATCCCGCTGTCCTCCGGCGCGCACTCGCTGGGCATCGTCTGCGACGCGGCGATGCACCCGCTGGAAACCATGAACACCCACGCCAAGGCGATGGACTGGCTGCGCAGGCACCAGCCGCAGGTGGCGGACACGCTCGACCAAGGCGACTACCCGCTGCAGGACTTCCTGTTCCTGCGCCACTTCTCGCACGGCTGCAAACAGGTGTTCTCGGGCGACCGCTGGGCGCTGACCGGCGAGGCCGGGCTGTTCCTGGACCCGTTCTACTCGCCCGGCAGCGACTTCATCGCCATCTCCAACACCTACATCACCGAGCTGGTGATGCGCGACCGCGCCGGCGAGCCGGTCGCCCCCTACGCGCAGGTCTACCAGCAGCTGTACTTCTCCTTCTACGAGAACACCCTGAGCCTGTACCAGGACCAGTACCCGCTGTTCGGCGACGCCCAGGTGATGCCGCTGAAGGTGATCTGGGACTACACCTACTACTGGTCGCTGCTGGCGCCGCTGTTCTTCTCCGGGCGCATCGCCGACACCGCGACGCTGGCGGCGATCAAGCCGCGGGCGCTACGCGCGCGCGACCTCAACCTGGCCATGCAGGCGCTGCTGCGCGACTGGGGCGCGCGCAATCCGGCCCAGCCGCTGGCCGACGAACGGCTGCTGGACCAGTACGGCATCGGCTGGTTCCACGAACTCAACCGCGCGCTGGCCGACCAGCAGGACGATGCGGCCTTCGCCGCGCGCATCGCCGCCAACGTCGCGCTGATGGCCCGGCTGGCCGCCGAACTGCTGGCGCAGGCGCGCGCGCAGCATCCGCACATCGACGACCACGGGCTGCAGGCGTTGCTGGCCGACGCCGGGGTCGCCGCCGATGCCGAGCCGCTGCTGGCGCCGCCGTGGTACCCGCGCGCGGCCTGAGCCGCGGATCGCCTTCCTTCTTCTCCCACACCCCGCCACCGCCATGCCTCACACCCCCCTGTTGCTGCAACTGGTGATCATCCTGGCCACCGCTCGCATCTGCGGCCTGCTGCTGCGCCATCTCGGCCAGCCGCCGGTGATCGGCGAGATGGCCGCCGGCATCGTGCTCGGCCCGATCGTGCTGGGCGCGGCATTCTCGCAGTTCCACGGCGAGCTGTTCGCACCCGCCTCGCTGCCGGCGCTGTCCTCGCTGTCCACGCTGGGGCTGGTACTGTTCATGTTCATCGTCGGCGCCGAATTGCGTGCGCCCAACGGCGTGCGCGCGCAGATCAAGTCGGCCGGACTGGTCGGCGTGCTCAGCGTGCTGCTGCCGATGGCGCTGGGCATCGGCATCGCGCCGCTGCTGCACGGCTCGCTGGCGCCGGCTGGGGTCGGCGTCTGGCCGTTCGCGCTGTTCATGGCCGCGGCGATGTCGATCACCGCCTTCCCGATCATGGCGCGCATCCTCAAGGAGCGGGGCATGACCCACACCCGGCTGGGCCAGCTGTCGCTGTCCTCGGCCGCCATCGCCGACGTGCTGGCGTGGATCATGCTGGCGCTGGTGGTGGCATTGATCGGCTCGGGCGAAGGCTTTGCCGGCTTCCTCAAGACCACGCTCGGCCTGCTGGTGCTGGCGGCGATCGTGTTCGGCGTGGTGCGGCCGCTGGTGGCGGCGCTGCTGCGACGCCATGCCGCCGACGGCCAACCCGGCGGCATGGTGCTGGCGGCGCTGCTGATCGGCGTGTTCGCCTGCGCCGCCGCCACCCAGTGGCTGCACCTGCACCCGGTGTTCGGCGCGTTCCTGTTCGGCGCCTGCCTGCCGCGCGACGACCGCCTGCTGCGCACGCTGATCGAACGCATCGAGCACCTGGCCATCCTGGTGCTGATGCCGATCTTCTTCGCCCTGGCCGGGCTCAACACCACGCCCGACGCCTTCGTCGGTGCCGGCCTGGGCGCGCTGTGCCTGATCCTGGCCGCCGCGGTGGCCGGCAAGATCCTCGGCGGCGCCGCCGGCGCGCGGCTGTCCGGACATACCTGGCGCGAGAGCCTGGCGGTGGGCTCGTTGATGAACGCGCGCGCGCTGATGGAGTTGATCGTCATCAAGGTCGGGCTGGACGCCGGCATCATCGACCAGCGCCTGTTCACCATGCTGCTGGTGATGGCCATCCTGACCACGGTGATGACCGGCCCGCTGCTGACGCTGTTCGCCGGCCGCAAGCCGGCCGTCGCCGGCAGCGGCGATGCAGCGGATGCGAAGGCGGTGCCGTAAGGGCACGCAGCGTGGCGA